>CAZGBM010000001.1:0-71103 GCA_964523975.1 uncultured bacterium
TTTCAAAGAAACGAGAATAAAATTCATAGTATTCAAGTCTAAGTCCCTGAATAAAGACAATCATTCCCTCAAGACCGATAATAGCTATATTCCCGAAAATCAATGTTGTGGACCCTCCCACTCCAATCATCTTTCCGATTAAACTTGAAATCTCTATCAGCGACATTGTCAGAATAACATGTCCTATGTTGAAAGCCGCCACTCGTATGAAAGAAAGAGTATTCGAAATCATAGCAAGAGAAAGATGAATTAACTCCCCAAGAGAGAGAAGCAACTTATTGGAATCCAAACCTTCTTTTACAGCGTTTTTTAAAGGAATACCCACGACAACCACCAGGGCACTCGCACCAATAATAAGACCCTCTGTCATTATAACCTTACCGGTATTTCCATTTACTACTGAAAAAGCAAGTGAAAGGGAAGAAAGATAAAAAATAAATCCTGGTAACCCGTGACCGGAAAGGAACAATCCTTCTTTATTATCCTCCATTGTATATTCTATCAATCTTAAAATAAAACCAAAAGTAACCACTATCACACCAAGATAGACTGCAAAAAGCATAGCTTTTTCAGGTTCTTTAAAAGGAGAAAACCATATCGGTTCAAAAGGATGAGTTCCGAAAAATTCTCCGAAAATTGTCCCGAAGATAGCGGAAGAAACTCCCAATATTACAGGAAAAATAGCGAACCTCCGGAGTAAACGGACACCATATAGAGCAAAACCGGCTAAAATCAAGACAAGCCCGTGTCCAAGATCTCCAAACATAATACCGAAAAAAAGTAAGAACGACAGACTTGTAAAAACAGTCGGATCTATGCCTCTGTAAGATGGTATACCATAAGAATTAACGATTGATTCAAAAGGACAAAAAATCGACGGATTATTAAGCTTCGTAGGCGTTCTACTTGCATCTTCGCTTTTTCGTCTGATTTTTTCTTCGTCAAGGATATAAAGATCCAGATTTTCTCCTTTTTTCTTGACCCCGGAGACCACCCGGCTCGGCAAATAAGTACTTATAAAAAATACCTTTTCCGATCTTGCCGTCTTTTTCAACCATTTTAATTCCAAGGTAGAAACACGGATATCATTGGACAATCTTAGAATCTCATTTTCAATATTACGACCCATCTTCTTTAAGGAAGCAACGAGAGCCGTCCTCTCTTCTTTTATTTCCCAAAACTTACTCTCTATTTTGTCCTTCAAGGCCAAAATAGGACCTTCCAGACGGCTGAAAAACTCAAGTTCGCTGAAATGGATACTTTCCAGAACCTTACCAAGGGATTCCAGTTCAAAAGAAGAACAGAATATAATAAGTGGCATTCTACCGTTTTGAGATTTTCTTCTAAAAACAAGAATATCTCTGTCCTTCACGATCTCCATAAGATTTTTTTCCTCAGAGGAAGGTACAGTTCCACCCAACATCTTAAGAAACCTGCTATTATGAAGTTCCTCTATAGGCGTATCCGACTCAGGTAGCAGAGCCAAAAGTTCCGAGGTAAGGTTCAACTCGTTCTCTTCTTTTTTTAATGATTCGAGTCTGTTTTGTTTCTCCCCCAGTTTTTCCTGAAATTCCTTCAAGAAATTTCCGACTTCATCAGTTACTTTATTTATATCTACAGCACCCGGCGGAATTTCTTTATCACTCTTAATATCAAAATACTCAATAATATCTTTTATTCTTTTTGCATAATCTTCAAGTCTTTTAAAAGTTTCCGTGTATTCGGGCTCTCGCAAATAACTATCAGAAAACCCTACGATATGGAACTTGCCTTCTTTACCTAGAAAATCAAGAACCTGCGGTAAGTCTTCCTCAGCTGTCGCAAGCAAAAAATGAGTCATTTCTTCAGGAACCCACATAAAGTTCGCTCCTGATACCTTTAAGTTGTTCTCTCTCAAGGTGTAGCAATTTAGCTCTATAGATCGAGCTAATGTCGCTCATCCTGATGGTCAAAAGAAAGAAGAAAGCAAGAATTGCTCTCATCGTGTACATTTTAAATTTAAAATCCTCATAACAAATACGGGTAAACTCTTTTATATAAATATCTTCAGAAATACCTTTCTGTTCTCCGGTATTTTCGTAAACCTCACCTACCGGTATAAGAAATCTTTTTATCTCGAAATCTTCCAAATCGTAAAATTTTTTAAGTCGATGTAATCCGAGCCTATTTTTGAAATTTATTAAAATAAGAATAAGCTCTTTTGTATCGTATCTTTCTTCGTATGGCAGATTATCCGTCTCTTTGAGAAAAGAAGAATAATAACAATGGTCTAAAGGAATCTCAAGCTCAACTTTATTCTGTTTATCTTTATACCTTGAGTATGAGTTATTCCAGCAATCTTTCCAGAATCTCTTTTGCATATAACCATTCAATTCTTGAACACTTAATTTTTTATCACGTAATTCATTAACAAAAAAACCCTTGCCCCCATGGATTATGTCTTTAATATCTCGTAGTTCATAACCTCTAAGATAAGCATCAAAAAAAAGAGCCGATGATTCGGGTATCTGTTTTCTTATTGCATTCCCAAGAGAAAAAGGAATCATTTTCAAATGAGCTTCCAGGTCGTTATCCAAAAGAGGGAATCTCCGTAAAACACTCATTTTCGTAAGACGATTTCGAAAGTCCGATATACCCTCGGCCCGTAGAAGATTTTCAATATCTTCAGAATCCGGGAGAAAAGAATATATTGCTCTTAATTTGGAATATATATAATAATTCATTATTTTCTTCTTCTTATAGAAGAACCTATCAATTCTGTCAGTAGCTTTTCTTTTTCTTTTTCATAATGCTTTATCCAATCGTTCTTCAAATTTATTCCCTTTTCTTCGACTTCTTTTTTCTCTTTCTTCTGAGTGCCGGAAAAACGTAACTTATATCCGGCAATTATCGATTTTGCTTCTTTTTCTGCATTCATAATAATTTTTTTTGCTTCTTTCTCAGCTTTTATTCTTATACTTTCCGCCTCGTTCTGAGCGCCGTCGATAATTTTCCTCGCTTCTCTTTCTATTTCAAGAACTTCCTTAATCCCGTTTTTCATCTTCCTCTCGTTTCTTTTTATACTTTCTAAATTCAACAACTATGAAATAGACAATTCCAACAAAGATAATAACTCTTATAAACACAAAAAACCACAAAACCGCAAATGAGATCTTATTCATTAAATCAAGATAAAACACATAATGAAAATGTCAAGGAGGATTCCGTAAAGGCGGAATAGTCAATTAGTAAAATTGGAAAACAGTGAAACAGTTAACTAAGAACAATGAACGTGGTAAATGTTTTTTCATATCTTCGTGACAGAAAAATCATTGACATATCGACTGAATTTATTCATAATATAAATATAACTTTAGGAGGTTTTTTATGAAAAAATTCACGGCGATATTTTTCTTAATATCTTTTGTCGCTTTCTCTTCTGAAGATATGACAATATCCTTTATAAATTACAAATTCGACCCACTTACAAGCACTCCAACGCTCGCAAGAGCACTTCAAGCAACTGAAACCGAAGGAGAAAATTGCTTTATCGTACAATTTACAGGACCAATTTATTCCGAGTGGAAAGAAAAAATTTCCGAAGCAGGAGGCGTTTTCCATTCCTACGTCCCCCACTTCGCTTATGTAGTTCAGATGACTACGGAAGAAAAAAAAGAAGTAGAAAAATTTTCTTTCGTACGATGGATTGGTCTTTTCCATCCAGCATATAAAATTCATCCGGCTGTTTACGAAAAAAGAGATACGGAAACAGAAAACAAACTCCCTGTTGTAACGGGCGTAATTAACGATAATAAGATAGAAATTTTAAACGAAGAAGAATGCCCATGTGGCAAAGACGCTCTCTGGGTAGAAAATGACCCTCTCCTTCATCTTTCGGTAAGATTTTTTACAGGTGCATCAATTAATGATGTCGCCCGAGAACTGGAAAACTGGGGTTCAGACATCCAGCAAATCCAGAAGGATTGCAACTTAATAATAGTAAGAATTCCTCCCGATTCCTTAAACGCACTGGCGAATCGTAAAGGAGTAGAATCCATAGAGCCGTACTCAAAAGTAGTCTTATCTTCTTCAGTGTGGAGATATTCCGTGCAGGAACCAATGAACAGCTTCACCATCGCACTCGATACAGACCTTGGACATCCCTGGGATACGGTAACAAGCGGAATCACACTTGCGGATAAAGGTATAACCGGAAAAGGAGAAATCGTAACAATTTACGACACAGGGCTCGATTACTGGGGCGGTTTTTTTCAGGACCCCGAGGATGACCCTCCCGGACCTTCCCATATAGCAGTACAGGCTTACACCGATGAAGGTGGTGGCGATAACATTGAAGTAGCTACTTCTACTCCTCCCTATGGGTGCCGTCACGGAACAAATGTTTCTTCTATCGTAGCCGGAAACCCATCGATCGCCAACAACCACCCAAGAGGCATCAATCTTATGGCTATTTACGACTGGGGCGGGCAGACAAGAGGAAACACTCCGTATTATTTCCCTACAAGGCTTTATATACAAGATATTGGTTTTACTAGAAACGATTCCTGTATAATAAGTATAACCAATTTTTATGCTTCTATGAATACCGCATACACTACCTACCAGTCAAGGATACATCAGAATTCGTGGAATTACGATCAATATCCAGGTCAGTATATTGGTGTGGCACTAAATATCGATAATATGGTTTGGAACAACAAAGACTTTGTGGTGGTTTTCTCTGCCGGCAATTACGGACCATCAAATAATTCTGTAAGATCTCCAGCTACAGCTAAAAACTGCATCTCTGTAGGAGCATCCTGGAATCCAACTTTCGATGTTTCCCCGGATTCTATTACCAGTTTCTCGGGAAGAGGATGGACTACCGACTCAAGAATAAAACCTGAAGTTGTTGCTCCGGGAGGTAATCATCTTCCTGATACGGTTTACAGGAAATATCTATGGGGTGGTGGTGTAAACACTATCTGGGCAGAAGATTCCGCCCACAATAAGCTTGTGGGGATGACCGGAACATCACAGGCAGCCCCACAGATATCATCAGTTTGCGCTATGATAAGACAGTATTTCAAAGATGGCTTTTATCCTACAGGCGACACCTTAACAGGAACTCCCTTCAGTCCTTCTGCAGCACTCGTAAAAGCTGTAGTTATTGCATCCACAGTAGATATGAAAAACGGAGATCCGGTTCCCAGCCAAGCAGAAGGCTGGGGAAGGGTCGTACTTGACAATGCCCTTTTCTTCTCCGGTGAATTAAATGCATTATTCGTATTTGATAACACAACAGGTGTAACTACAGGAGATTCCGTTGTAGAAACGGTAAACATTACGAATGGAACTGCACCAATAAAATTTGTGCTTGCCTGGAGCGACACAGCCGCAGCCGTCTGGGCAAATCCCACACTTGTTAACGACCTTGACTTGATTGTCACTGCACCCAATAATGACAGATACAGAGGTAACGTATTTTCAGGCGGTTTATCCCAGACAGGAGGTTCTTCTGACAGAAGAAACAACGTCGAAGTCGTGTGGTTACCAACACCCGCTCAAACCGGTACATATAATATTACCGTCAAAGGGTTCAATTGTAACGGTTCAACAATTCCATTTGCAATAGTAGCATTAGACGGTTGTCAGGGTTCGACCGGAATACCTGAAAAAGATGAAAAAACCGCAGGGAGAAATAAATACCTGAATATTATAACTCCTTTCATTGAAAAAACAGACATCCGGTTTAGCATTGCGAACTCCTCAAACGTAAATTTGTCGATCTATGACATAGCCGGGAGAGAAATCGCAAAACTTATAGATGAAAAGCTGAAAGAGGGCACTTATTACACAAAATGGGGCGAAAACTCGGTCGCAGGTGTTTATTTTGCAGTTCTAAAAATAAACGGTCAAAAGGTAGAAGAAAGGAAGATTGTAAAAATCGCAAAATAAAAAAGGGTTTAAAAGGCCGCAGATTCACACAGATAAACACGGATAAAAAAACAAAAAAGTTATTTTTTTGTAATTAAAACCCACACCAAAATTTATAGTAACAACAAATCACACGAATAACACGAATTTAGTTTTTCTACTAATTTACCAATTCACAGATTCACTAATATACTAACTGCTGTAAGCAGTTACATTTCTTTATTCTTGCACTGGAGGCAGTAAATATAATTTTGTCTCGCATTAAATTTTTCCACCATAAAGGGAGCGCCACATTTGGAACATTCTTCGGCAACAGGCTTGTCCCATAAAACGTTATCACAATCCTCCCGGGAACAGGGATAAAAAAGCCTGCCTTTTTTAGATTTTCTTTCTACGAATTCTCCTTTACCGCACTTGGGACATTTAACGCCCGTAGAAATAGAAGCACTCCAATCGCAATTCGGATAATTGGCACAGGCTTTGAATCTCCCGAACTTTCCCTGCCTCAATATTACCTTCCCGCCGCATTTGGGACATTTCTCATCGAGAATATCGTCAGCGTGAGGCTCGATATAACCTTCACAACTATCGGGATAACCAGAACAGGCAATAAACTTTCCGTAACGTCCCCATTTAACCACCAAATTCCTGCCGCATTTCGGACATTTTTTATCGGTTTTTTCGCTGATGCTATCTCTAATCTCGGGGAGTTTTTCTTCAACCGAAGCCACGGAATCTTTAAAGGAATCATAGAATTTTCCAACTGATTGTTGCCAGTCTTCCTTACCTTCTTCTATTCTATCCAGAGTCTCTTCCATTTTGGAAGTAAAACCACAATTAATTATCGTGGAACCGAAATTAGAAACCAAAACCTTATTGACAATTTTGCCAATTTCTTCCGGCACAAGAAATCCTTTGATTTTCTTTATGTAATTTCTTATCAAGAGAGTCGACATAGTAGGAGCATAAGTGCTGGGTCTCCCTATACCTAATTTTTCCATTTCCCTGACCATCGTTGCTTCGGAATATCTTGCCGGAGGCTCCGTCGTCTTTTTTTCATCCTGGAGTTTAGCAAGCCGAACCGAATCCCCTATCTCCATCAAAGGTATTTCCGCCTGTTCTTTCGGAGGAGAAAGAACTTTATAAAAACCTTCGAATTTCAAACCCTTTGAAGAACCCTTGAATTCATAGGGAGAACTTTCGACAGTAACTCTGCGAGTATCGAAAACCGCTGGTGTAAACTGGCTCGCCAGGGCTCTTTCCCAGACGAGTTTATAAATTTTATATTCGTCAGGAGTCAAATATTCCTTGATTGAATCCGGTATCTTATTTATATCGGTTGGTCTAATTGCCTCATGTGCTTCCTGTGCAGTTTTCTTCGATTTGAATATGTTGGGTTTCGAAGGAAGATAAGCATCTCCATATTTATCTTTAATAAACTGCCTCATACTTTCTTCCGCATCTTTAGAAATCCTGAAGGAATCCGTCCTCATATAAGTAATAAGACCCATAGTTCCTTCCGGAAGTGCAATACCTTCGTATAGTTTCTGGGCTACAAACATCGTTTTCTTTATAGCAAATCCGTAACTATTGGAAGCACCTCTTTGCAGAGTACTCGTTATCAAAGGAGGAAAAGGAGATTGCCTGGTATCTTCTCTTTTAAACTCTTTGATTTTAAATTCGGCATTTTTCAAATCTTTTTTTATTTTTTCCATTTGCTCCGGACTTAAAACCTTCGCCTTTTTCCCATCAATCTTTTCAAGAAAAGCCTCGAATTCTCCATTGGGATGAATAAAATTCCCGTCAAACACCCAGTAATCCTGCGGAATAAATTTGGCTATTTCTTCTTCCCTTTCGCAGATAAGACGAAGAACCACGCTCTGAACCCTCCCCGCAGATAAGCCTTTCCTAATGGCTTTCCAGAGTAAAGGACTGATTTTATATCCTACCAGCCGGTCCAGAATCCTTCTTGTCCTCTGAGACATAACTTTATTCATATCTATATCGCCTGGTTCTTCAATACCTTTAGTTATGCCGTTTTTGGTCATTTCGAAGAATAAAACTCTTTTGGGCGCAACCGGAAGTTCTTCCGCAAGGTGATAGGCAATAGCCTCTCCTTCCCTGTCCGGGTCGGTTGCGATGAAAACTCTATCGCTTTTCTTGCTTTCCTTTACTATCTGTTTAACAATTTTACTTTTTCCTTTTATTATTTTATAATCCGGCTTGAATCCATTATCGATATCTATACCCATCTTACTCTTGGGAAGATCCTTGATATGACCCATCGTTGCCATAACTTTTGTTTTCTTTAGATAATTTGTTATTGTTCCGGCTTTTGCCGGAGATTCAACAATTATTAAATCCATAACATTACTTCCGTCATTATATTTTTAACCAGTAAACTTTTTTAAACATATTACATTTAGTCTCGTTTTTATAGTAAATAAAATATCAAAATTTAAAAAGCAAAATGACAAATAAAAATGCAAAATTATCTTTAAATCCCCACCCAAAGCAACCCATTTTTTAACAACAAATTGCACAAATTTCACGAATAATTTTTTTTGTTTTTTCAACTCGAAACTCGCAACCCGAAACAACAGTTAATATTTGTGTTATTCGTGTGATTCGTTGTTTCTATTTTTAATTCATTTTTGAATTTTAATCTGTCATTTTCCATTTTGATATTTGATTTTTGCACTCCAATAATTTAACCCTCCAAAATTCCTTAGTGTCTTCGTGTCTTAGTGGCTGTACCTTTATTTAAAAATTTAATCAGTTCTTTCATATCATCATAAAGCGGCGCGGTAAAAATCATCTTCTTTTTCTTCACAGGATGAGTAAATTCGATTAATGCGGCATGAAGCGCCTGCCTATCTATAATCCCCATTATCTTATCGAAAGTATCTTTATAGTCAAGCCCTATTTCCCTCAAAATTATTTTATCTCTGCCTCCATAATCCGGGTCACCAATCACAGGGTAACCAAAATGCGAAAGATGAACTCTGATTTGATGTGTCCTTCCCGTTTCCAGCATAACTTTTAGTATAGAAGCAAACCCATACGAATGTAGAACTTCAAATCGCGTAAGCGAGTCGCGTGAGTTCAACGGGGTAACCGCCATAAGCTTTCTGTCAAAAGAATTCCTCCCTATAGGTGAACTTATCTCGCCCTCTTTCATCGGAGGCGTTCCCCAGACCACAGCCAGGTAAATTTTCCTAACTTGCCTTTTCTGAAATTGGCTGGCAATCTTAGAATGAACCCTTTCGGTTTTCGCAAACACTATAACCCCCGTGGTATCCTCATCAAGTCTATGTATAACTCCGGGTCTTGCAAGACTCGAACCTTCCGCAAGAGTAGAACAATGATGTAAAAGTGCGTTAACGAGCGTACCGTCGGAATTCCCTTTCGCGGGATGTACGACTATGCCTTTTTGTTTATTTAAAACGATTATATCCTTATCTTCATATAAAATCGAGATCGGTATTTCCTGAGGCTTTATCTCAAAAGGCACAACCGCCTCATAGACCGCTTCAATTACATCTCCCCTCTTTACCTTGTAGGACGGTTTGGAACTTTCACCATTTACAAGGATTTCTCTATCTTTTATTTTTTTCTTTATATTACTTCTACTAAAAGGAAGACTGGTTTTAGACAAGTATGTGTCAAGTCTTATATTTTCGCTTCTGACTTCTTCCCGCCATGTCTTGGTAACACCAGAATCGCCGTTTTTATTATTTTCCATAGAATCTACCAAAGATATTTAAACAATTGACTTAATTCCATAGAATATGAAATATTAAAAATTAAAAAGCAAAATGACAAATTAAAATGCAAAAACTAAAAATAAAAGGACGCAGTTGCTCGCAGATAAAAAAAGATTTTTGATTTGTTACTTTTCCCAAGAACCAACTACTAACTAATAATATATGATTCGTTATTTCTTTGCTTTTTGAATCATTTTTGAATTTTGATTTGTATTTTTCCATTTTGATATTTGATTTTTACATTTTTACGGATTTGTATTTCCAAGCTGTTTATTTATTACTGCTTGACCCTTCTTTAAATAGCTCAAACTTCACTTTACTCCGAGCGCTTCTTTTTGCCTGGCAATAAGATTTTTTATTCCTTCTCTACCGATTTCAATCAATTTGTCAAGTTCTTCTTTCCTGAAAGGTCTTCTTTCCGCAGTACCCTGAACTTCGATTACCCCTCCTTCTTCGTCCATCACGAGATTAATATCGGCATCGGCACTAGAATCCTCTTCGAAATTAAGGTCAAGGAAAATCTCATCATTAATAATACCTCCTGAAACAGCCGCAACCCAGCGTTTTAAAGGAACTTTTCTAATCTCTTTCATAGCAACCATCTGGCGAAGAAGCTCATAGACCGATACTACTCCAGCAGTTATTGACGCCGCCCTTGTGCCTCCATCTGCCTGAATAACATCACAATCCACAATAATGGTTTTCTCGCCTAATAAATCCATATCGAACGCCTGTCTTACGGAACGGCCTATCAATCTCTGAATCTCATAGATTCTACCGGATAAGCCATCCCTTTCTCTGTTTTGTCTTGAGTTACAGCTTTTGGGTAACATACCGTATTGCGCCGTTATCCAGCCCTGCCCAAAACCTTTAAGAAAAGAAGGTACCGAATCGTTAATAGTCGAGGAAACAAGAACAATCGTATTTCCCTGTTCTATCAAGACCGAAGCCGGAACCAGCTTAAGATAATTAACCTGTATTTCTACCGGACGTATTTTATTCTTTTCTCTTCTCTTCCTGGACATTCCTGCTCTTATCTTTCATTGTTATATTCCCATCGATCGTCACACCTTCATCAACCACCAATTTTTTACATTTGATATCTCCATCTATTTCAGCAGTAGCATGAAGGAGAACACAATTTTCTATGACTACTTGGCCTGTACATTTCCCGGAAATATTCGCTTCCTTAGCTTTTATATCTCCTTCAATTACTCCTGTTTCTCCTACTATAACAGATTCAGTCGCCTCAATCTCGCCTTTTAGTTTTCCATCAATTCTAATAGAACCGTTTACCCGTATCTTACCATCAATCGTAGAGCCTTTATGAAAAACGTTCATTATTGCATCTTGTCGCATAATTACCTCCTGATTAGTAAATAATTAATTGGGTTAACCCACGTCCCCTGCATTTGTAAAGCATAGTGCAGATGAGGAGCATCACTTCTTCCGCTACTACCGGAAAGAGCGACCAGCTCGTTCTTTTTAACCTCTTGTCCTTCCCGAACCAGAATCTCACTCAAATGACCGTAAACTATTGCAAAACCCTCATCGTTACGAATTTCCAGCGTTTTGCCGAGATATTCTCTATCTCCGGCAAAAAATACCCTTCCGTCCATCGTAGAATAAAGGGACGTTCCTTCCTTCAAAGATATGTCAAGCGCTTTATGGTCGTCGGAAAACTTCTTGCTCAACCATCCCTCCGATGTAGGCAAAATATTAGGAATAAAATCCTGTAATAGCAAAGCCTCTTCTTCCAACGCTTCAACTCCGCTTAAATCATTGTATTCCGGAGATTTCTTAACTTCTTCAGTCTTATAAAATTCATCCAGTGAAATTTCAAGACCAAGAGCTTTATTTAATTTATCGGCGACATCGTAAAGTTTTTTTATCTTACTGTTAAGTTTTGCAATCTCGAGTCCCCTGTTATCAAGATACGCAACTTTTTTCTTCAATAAATTGTATTCCGCTTTATTTACAATCAATTCCCCAACACCTACGGAAAAATACACAATTGTGCCTATTATCAAAAAAATGAGCACACCCCAGAATACCACCATTTTCCCGGATAAATGTATCTCTTTAACTTCGCCGTTTTCTGGAATAATTTGGATTGTATAATTTTTAATTATCATCGCTGACTTTTAAAACTCTATTTTTTTCCTTTAATTATTATATCGATGATTCTTTCTAAATCCTCAATCGAATAAAATTCTATTATTAAATGACTTTTTCTCTTTCCGGTCTTTATCATTACTTCAGTATTAAACAAGTGCATGAGTTCTTCCCTCAAATCTTTATATTCCGAAGATATCTCTTTAGTCTTTTTCTTTACTGAAGCTCTTTCTGTTTCTCTTACTGTTTTCTCACTTTCTATTATGCTTTTTAATTCCTTTAAAATCTTATTTTTATCTTCGAAACCCAAAAGCGCTCTGGCATGACCCTCGGTTATTTTATTTTCGGATAAAGCTCGTTTTACCTCTTCGGGAAGAGAAAGCAATCTCATCTTATTGGTTACAGTTGTTCTTGCCTTTCCAACTCTTTCGGCTATTTCTTCCTGGGTAAGATTAAACCCAACATTCAACTTATAATAAGCATTGGCTTCCTCAATAGGGTTTAAATCTTCTCTCTGTATATTTTCAATAATGGCAATTTCGAGCACCTCCCTGTCGGAAAGCCTCCTGAAAACTGCGGGTATTTCTTTGAGACCTGCCCTTTTCGCTGCCTCAAAACGACGGTGTCCGTAAACCAATTCGTATCTACCATCTTCTGCTTTTCTGAGCAGAACTGGCTGCAAAATTCCATTCTGCTTTATCGACGCTACAAGCTCCTTTAAATCTTCTTCATTGATTCTATTTCTCGGCTGCAGGGGAGAATGAAATATCTGCCCTATCGGTATTTTATCTTCCTCTATCTGAGGAATAAGAGCATCAAACCCTTTGCCAAGTGCCCGTCTTACCATTTCTACGCATTACCTCCAGCGCAAGCATTTTATAAACTTCAGCACCTCTTGATCCAGGATCATAATCAAAAATATTTTTCCCATAACTCGGAGCTTCTGCAAGTCTAACATTCCTCGGAATTATGACCTCATACACTTTATCTCCGAAATACTTACAAACCTCGGTAGTAACATCATTGGCAAGATTCAATCTTGTATCAAAAAGGGTTAAAAGAACCCCCTCGATAGTCAGCCTGGAATTTAACTCCTTCTGAATACTCCTAACGGTATTTAAAAGTTTGCTTAAACCTTCCATCGCATAAAACTCCGTCTGAATAGGAATCAATACGGAGTCAGAACCGACCAGGGTGTTTACGGTAAGCAGTCCAAGCGAAGGAGGAGAATCAATCAAAATAAAATCGTATTCTCTCTTAAGCGTCATTATTTTACGCTTCAGCTGCATTTCTCTTCCTCTGACATTGACAAGTTCAACTTCAGCTCCCACAAGAGAAATATCCGATGGAATAATATCCAGACCATCAATATTTGTCTTTTTTATTACTTCTTCCGGATTTTTTCCTTTTACAAGCATATCATATACAGTCGGAGATTTGCCTGTAAAACCTAAACCACTTGTCGCATTCGACTGGGGATCCATATCGATTATCAGAGAACGTTGTTTATAAAGCGCAAGCGCGGCAGCCAGGTTTATTGCAGTAGTGGTTTTACCCACGCCACCTTTCTGGTTAACTATCGAGATACTTTTCCCCATACCGCCTTAGATAACTTCTGCGACAGAACGAGACGAGAAAAATATTAAATCGTTGCCTTCTATGGAAACCACAATTTTATTTCCCTTCTCCCATTTCCCCTTTAAGAACCCTTCTGCCAACTTATCTTCCAACTGCCTCTGCATAACTCTCTTTAGAGGCCTGGCTCCGAATTCGGGGTCAAAACCCTTCTCGATAAGGAATTCTTTCGCTTCTTCAGTAAGAGAAATCTCAAAACCCTTTTCCTCTACTCTCTCCCTTACCTCGTCGAAAAATATATCCACGATTAAAGCCATCATCTTTCTATCAAGAGACTGAAAAACGATACTTTCATCTATCCTGTTTAGAAATTCAGGATTGAATTTATCTTTAATTTCCTCAAGAAGATATTCTTTCATCTGTTCATAGTCGATTCCTTTATCGGGTTTCTTAAAACCAACATGTGTTCCGCGCATTATCTCCTTAGACCCTATATTCGAGGTCATAATGATAACAGTATTTTTAAAAGAGACTTTTCTGCCATACGCATCCGTAAGCGTACCTTCATCAAACACCTGAAGAAGAATGTTGTAAACGTCAGGATGGGCTTTCTCTATTTCGTCCAGAAGGATTACAGCGTAAGGTCTTCTTCTGACAGCCTCGGTCAGAAGTCCACCCTCATCATATCCGACATACCCCGGAGGTGCTCCTATCAATTTGGAAACATTGAATCTCTCCATAAATTCACTCATATCAATCCTGACCAGAGCTTCTTCCGTATTGAAAAGGAATTTTGCGAGTTGTTTTGCGAGTTCGGTCTTTCCCACACCGGTAGGCCCAAGAAAGAGAAAAGCGCCTAAAGGTCTTTTCATATCACGGAGACCCGCTCTGCTTCTTCGTATCGCACGAGAAACAACTTTAATTGCCTCATCCTGTCCCACCAATCTCTTTTTGATTTCTTCTTCCATAGAAAGAAGACGCTCGGTCTCTTCTTCTCTCAGCCGTTTAAGAGGAATCCCGGTCCACAGAGAAATGACTTCTCTTATATCGTCTTCCGTAACTTCGACTTTCTCGAGACCCCCGTACCTACCCCAGTCTTCTAAACTTTTCTCCAATTTTCTTTCGATTTCATCTCTCCTGTCACGCAGTTCAATTGCCACTTCATATTTTCCCTCTTCTCTGGCTTTCATCAACTCCTCTTTAACTTCCCGCAGTTGCCCCTCCAGCTTCACGATTTCATCAGGCACTTTTGTTTCTCTTAACCTGACTTTAGCTCCGGTTTCGTCAAGAACATCGATCGCCTTGTCAGGAAGACTCCTGTCGGTAATATATTGACAGGAAAGTTTTACCGCTGCTTTGATCACTTTATCAGTATAAACAACTTTATGAAAATCCTCATATTTACGCTTGATACCCTTCAAAATATCTATCGTTTCATCTATCGTAGGCGGGTCTATGAGAACCATCTGCAATCGGCGTTCCAGAGCACCATCTTTCTCTATATATTTCCTGTACTCCTCGGTAGTAGTAGCCCCAATTGTTTGAATCTCTCCCCTTGCCAGAACAGGTTTCAACATATTGGAAGCATCTATGGCTCCCTCTGCAGCTCCGGCACCTACGATAGTATGCATCTCATCGATAAAAAGAATATTCTCCGAATCTTTCAACGACTCTAAAATCTGTTTCAATCTTTTCTCGAATTGACCGCGATACTTCGTTCCGGCTATAACGGAAGCCAAATCCATCGAAAGAATTTTCTTACCCTGCAACATCTTGGGTATTCCACCGGAAATTATTCTCTGCGCGAGTCCTTCCACTATCGCAGTCTTACCTACACCGGGGTCACCCACAAGCACGGGATTATTCTTTTTTCTCCGACATAAAGTTTGAATAACCCTCTCCATTTCGCCCTCTCTGCCGATAACGGGGTCGATTTTTCCCCGCTTCGCAAGGTCGGTAAGGTCTCTTGTATAAAAATCCAGAGTTCTATCGCCGGTGGTTCTAGACTTTTCTTTATCCCTGTCGCCTAATTTTTCCTTTTCAAAAAGGTCAAGAAGCATCTGTTTCGCCAGATAATAATCCAGTTCTTCAGGCTTCAAAACTTCAATAAATGCACCTTCTTTCACCTTAAGCAAAGCCAGGAGAAGATGTTCGGTACCTATTATCTGCCTGCCAAGCATCAAAGCTTCTTCTTTAGCTTGCTCAAGAATATTAAGAGAATCTTCAGATAATCCGACAGGTTGTTCTTCCACCATCAAACTCTCTCTGTGTCCTCCAACAAGCCTCTGAATACGATTTTCAAGCACTTCGATATCTATTCCCGCTTCTTCAATTATGGTAACCGCAACATTGCTACCGTGCTTTAATATCGCCAGAAAAAGAACGACTGGGGTCACTTCGTTTAACCCGGCTTCCTGTGTTAAATCTTTCGCTATCTTTACGACATCTATAAGTTTTTTGGTAAAGCTTTCATCCATAAACATAATTCTATCCTCCTAAGTTACTTCTTATTAGTCGCGCTCTTAGAATATTTTCTTCTTTCTCATTATTCATATCTTCATTCAAAATATTCAGATGTCCGGGGAGAGCTTGAAAAAGCCATTTGTTCAAATCCATAATATTAATATCTCTTATAATGCCCAAACTCAACCCGAGCCTTACAGCCGACGTCAAATTTAAGAAATCGGTAACCGACAGAATACGCGCATTCTTAAGTATTCCATAAGATCTCCAGATTTTATCTTCCGTCTCATAGCCGACTTTTTGTGTTAAATATTCTCTGCTGCTAACTTCATTCTTCATTATACCTTTGATTTTATTCTCGAACAATTCCAATATTTCCTCTTCGGAAATACCCAGAGTAAATCTACTGTTTACTTTAAAATAACTTCCCTCCACGCTTTCCCCTATATTGAAAACGCCATCAATAGAGAAAAGAGAATCCTCAAGATCATCGATAACTTCCACAAATTTACCTGTGATGACAAGAGCGGGAAGATGAACCACGGCAGAAACCACCATACCTGTTCCAACCTTATCGACTGCAGAAGTAAGAAATCCTAATTCCTCATTATACGCAAAATTGAATTCCTCGTTAAGCTCGTCATCCAAATTATCGCATTGAACGAATGCCTCTTTGACGGATAATTCGGGAGATATAGAAGAAATTTCAAGATGTTCCTCCGAGTTCAAAACGAGTATATTGTTTTGCAAATCGTTTAAAGCCAAACCTAGAAACCTACAATTACCTGCCTGATCTCGCGAAATGAAATTCCTCTCTACAAAGAATCTCTTCTCATTATCTTTCAGGTCTTTCAGCTGAATAACATTCTCGAAGGAAGACGAGGTTGATATCCCTTCGATAAGTAAATCCAGAATTTCTTCTTTCTCTTTGTCCGAAGTCTTCTTGTTGAACTTATATCCTCCCAGGTTGCGGTACAGGGAAACTTTGGAAAACAGAACCATCTCCGAATAAGGACCAACCTTTTCCAGCCACACGGGAAGATGCTCTATCAGAGAATCAATCATTTTTTCCTCTTATGGATTTAAGTTCTTCTTTCCGTTCCTCAATTTTATCTCTTAGCTTCACAGCTTCTTCGAATTTTTCACCTTCAACGTAACTTTCAAGTTTCTTTTTCATTTCCAGGATTTCTTTTTTTACAATTAGAATCTTGCTGTTACTAACAGGCTCTTTTCCTTTGTGTAAAATTCCCAATTGCGATTCTTTAAGAAATATTTTAATCTCGTCATTTAAAATCTTATAACATTCGACACACCCAAGACTACTGGAATCCTTATATTCGATAAAAGTAAGCCCGCAGTTCGGACATACTTTGTTTCTATCCGCAAGAGTTTCCTCTTTGTTTTTTCCGTCAATACCCTTTTCTCTAGCACATTCCTCGCAAATATTTATCTCGCGAACTTTATCGGAATCCACTTCATAATATTTATATTTCGCGTTATTTATTCCGCATAACTCGCATTTCATTTATTTTTTAACTTTCCTCCAATTAAATTATACGTTTTTTCACCCATTTGTGCAAGCCTCTGATTATGGCTTACAAGAATAATTGTCATTCCTCTATCGCGATGTATTTTACTCAACATTTTTAAAACTACGTCTGCGTGAACCCGGTCTAAATCACCCGTAGGTTCATCCGCGAGTAACAATACAGGGTGATTTATAATTGCACGAAGCACGGCAACCCTCTGCCTTTCTCCTCCGGAAAGAGTCCTCGGCTTAGCATGTATCCTGTGTTTGAGATCAACTCGAGAAAGCAAATCTTCCGATTCTCTATAAGCTTCTTTAAGAGTAATACCCTTTATCAAAAGAGGTATCGTTAAATTTTCTAACACGGAAAAATCAAGAAGAAGGTGATGGAATTGAAATATAAATCCTATTCTCTCGTTTCTTATCTTTGCAAGTTCCTTATCCTGATGCTTATACAGAGATTTCCCTTCAAGTATAACATTTCCTTTATCGGGGTGCAGGAGCCCGCCCATAATATTAAGCAGAGTACTTTTCCCGGAACCCGAGGGTCCGGTTATTGTTATAAAATCGCTTTTCTTTATTTCCAGATTAATACCCTCCAGAACTTTTATTTCCTCATCACCGGAGGTAAAATTCTTTTTTATATCCTCAAGAGCTATTATAATATCACTCATTTCTGATAGCCTCCACGGGGTCAAGTTTCGAAGCTTTCATCGCGGGATATAAAGCTGCAAAGAGAGATAAAACTACCGCGGAAAAAGCCACCAAAAGAAAATCGACCACTTGCATCTCCACCGGCAATTTAGTAAGGAAATAAACATCCGAAGGCAAATCAATAAACTTATATTTACCTAAAAGGAAGCAAAGCACCCAGGCAATAGTAATTCCGATAGCGGTCCCGCCTCCGCCTACTATAAGACCATCTATAAGGAAGACTTTCGTAATCGAAGAAGCAGAGGCTCCTAAAGCTTTAAGAATGCCTATTTCCCGCATTTTTCCTAAAACGATAAGGACCAGAGAAGAAATAATATTAAAAGCCGCAACAATTATTATAAGAATCAATATTATAAACATGACTTTCTTCTCTATTTCCAGAGCCCTGAGTAACGTTCTGTTCCTATCCATCCAATTTATAGCCCGAAACGGATAACCAAGTTCCGCTACAATAGCGACCGAAAGTTCCGGAGCATCATATGGGTCATCCACCGTAAAATCAATACCCGTTACCCCGTTAATCCCAAAAAGATTACCAGCATTTTCCAGCGATATTATGGCAAGCGTTGCATTGTATTCGTACATACCCATATCAAAGACTCCAGACAGTATATAATCATCAGAAGGGAGAAGAAACCCAAAAGGGGTCGGCGCAGAAGAAAAAGGAGAAGAAATTGTTATCGTATCTCCCACATGAGCCCACAAACGGTCGGCCAGATAATTCCCGAGAACCACTTTCCTACCGGAAAGGTCAAATTCACCGGTTTCGATGTTCTTGGGAATATCGGAAACCAGAGAGAACGAATTGGGGTCAACACCTCTTATTATGGCTCCGTCAGTTCTTCTTTTGTGTCTCAAAAGAGCCTTTTCGTAAATATAAGGCGAGGCGTCTTTAATATCCGGCACACTTTCCTTTAAACTGTCCACAATCGACTGCCAATCGGTAAAAGCTTCCTGGTCTATTGTCATGACCGTAATCGGAGAACTAGCACCGAGAACTTTGTTTTTAAGGTCGGTCTGCATTCCATTCATTACCGAAAGTACCACCAGAAGTGTCGCAACACCCAGGCCTATTCCTCCTGCCGCAAAGAGTGTTATCAAAGACCTAAAGCCCTCTCCTTTCTTAATTCGAATATATCTCTTGGCAAGAAAGAATTCTATATTAAACAGCTTCTTCATACAATTTAGTATATTCTTTTTACTCCTTTGAGCAAGGGGGATGAAGAAAATCAAATATCAAAAATCAAAATGACAAATAAAAATGTAAAATTATAAATCAAAACAAAAAAAGAGAAACAACGAATCACACAAATAGCACGAATAAAAACAAAAAAATTCTATTTTTTGTAAAAAATAACTATCGTTAATTCATTTGTGTAATTTGTGCTATTTGTTGTTAAAATAGGGGATGTTGGGGGATAAACAGAGAAATCTTTGTGTTCTTTGTGGTTATAACTCACTCCAGGCTTTTCAAAAAATCTTTAATTGCAGCGATATAAATCTCTTTCGACTCCGAAAAATAAGTGTTATGAAACCCATGAATTTTGAGAAATCTTTTGGGCGCCGGAGCTTCATCGAATAACTTCTTTCCGTGATAAAAAGGTATTAAACCATCATTTTCGCTGTGTATAATCAATTTCGGGGCTTTTATATTCTTTATTCTCTTAACAGATTCAAAACGATTCGATATTAAAGCTTGCGGGTAATTAAAACCAAGTTTTGCATAACTCATAGCTCGAATGGACTCGAAAGAACTATCCACTATCACTCCTTTGAATCCTTCAATTTCGCTCGCAAGAAAAACAGCGACAGCGCCTCCAAGGGACCTACCGAAAAGAACAATATCTCTACTGTCGAAACCTCTACTTTTAAGGTAATCATACGCACCCAAAGCATCACTATATAAACCCTTTTCGCTTGGTATGCCGTCACTTCTACCAAAGCCTCTATAATCGAATATAAAAATATTATATCCAAGCAAATGCAGCTCTTTGATAGTATCTATTTCATACGAAATATTACCAAAATTACCGTGAAAAAAAAGAACAGCCACAGGGGACATCCCCCCAACGAACCAACCGTTAAGCAGAACATAGTCACGGGAAGCAAAATTGGCGTCTTCGAACTCAATACCGAAATCGGAAGGAAAAGCAATTAATTCTCTTTTAGCCCTGTAGATTTTGATATGCTCGTAATATTTGAGTGCAAAAAAAAGAAAAAGAATTAAAAACAATAAAAAAAACAAAAACATTAATGATATAAGAAAGACTTTTTACTTATCGCTCTTATCCTCACTTTTCTCTTTTTCCTTATCCTTCCCCGTTTCACTACCGCTTGATTTTTTATAATCGGTATGATAAAAGCCTTTGCCTTTGAATATAATACCCCCACCCATACCAATCAATCTCTTCAACCTACCACCGCATTCAGGACATACAGTCAAAGGTTTATCTTTCATTCCTTGAGATTTTTCGAACTTATGTTTACAGTCCAAGCACTCATATTCATAAGTCGGCATATAACCTCCTGCTTTACAGTATTACCAATCAACTTTTTGTTCTTTTGCAAAAAAATATCTCATTTAGTTCTACCTTCCTTTCACGGTAAATAAAATATCAAAATTTAAAAAGCAAAATGACAAATGAAAATGCAAAATTATCTCCTACCTTTCAGCGTTAAAACACTTGAAGCAAAAATTTTACTGATTTCATCCAATTCTCTTAAGAACCAACCAACTTATTCTGGCATGGCTCTTTTAATATCTCCAAGCAGATTAATCCATAGTTTACTTTCATTAGTAGATTTAAGAGAATAATTGAAATAATTTGTAAAATCTCTCTTACTGCTTGCAGATTGACCTTCAACATAATTACCTAAGATACTTGTACCACTGCAAAGCAATTGATCTCCAAGTCTTTTAGACACATTATCTTTAGGTAAACCATCTAAAAACTCAATAAGCTTCAGGACAAAGTTGTACAACCTTTTTTTGTATTCATTTTTGAACTTTGATTTGTCATTTTCCATTTTGATATTTAATCTTTACATTTTAGCGGCTTTGCCACTTTATCAAATATATTTCTCTAAAACCGCTTGTCAAGTGAAGTCGACTAACGACTCTTATCCCCTGATTCCATCTTCCCTTTTTCGGCTCTCATATCTTCCAGAACCTTATCCAGATTTTTATCACCAGGGAATCTATCTTTAACTCTCCGAGTTAACTCAATAGCACTTCCAATATTATCTCTTCTTAAAAGCATAAAAACGTCGGAAAACACCTTGTTGTCTTCTAACAATTTATCAATTAGATTCTCCAACTTTTCTCCTTCGCCGGAAGCAACATACGTTTCCACAAGACCCTTATAAGCGAACAAATGCCATCCTTTCATGGGAAGTAATTTATTGAAATCATCTTCCGCAAGAGCCAACATATTTTTTGCTTCTTCTTTATGCTCCGTACTTCCTGCCTTCATTACAAGTAACTCACCCCGCAACAAACGAAGTCTCGGGACATCTTTTATCTTGAGAAACGAATTTGCAAATTGGAGACCATCATCGTAATCATTCAATTTTTTATAAATCAACTTCTGTGCCTCAATCAAATTAACAGCCAAACGTAAGAAAACTCCGTCATTCTCAGCATATATAAAAACTTTACTGTAAAGATTTTCGAGCATTTTAAGTGTATCCTCTGCAGGCCCTGTTGTCTTTCCAGATATCAAATTAGGGTAAATATCATAGAAAACTTCATCACTAAAAGAAAACAATGTTATAGCAAGGTTCACCAGAGTCATAATTTGAGCTTCGCTTTCCAAATTAGCCCAGAAGTTATCATAATAACTATATGCAAATTCGTTCAGGAAAAGATTCATTGTCTTTTCTCTATTACTCTTGAAACCAACTTTTTCTTTAACAAGTTTATAAGCAAGTCCTTCCTGTAACAAATGTTCGCTAAACGCATTACGATAATCGCCGGGAATAGGAGAGGAAAAATATATATTGATTGAAGGATTGAAATCTTCACTGTTTACATACTTTTCGACAAACAAATCCAATTTCATAAAGATATCTTCCAGGCTAGGTTTCTTCCCTATTGCGGAAAGGATTATTGATTTAACCGCCATATCCTTCAATTCGACCATACCGCCATCTCTGAGGACCATTGCTCCGGGTATAGTGTCTATAATCCAATCCTCGAAATCCTTATTCGTTCTGCCCATCTGTTTTTCCTGTTTGTACTCGTTCCAAAATCTTGTATGCATAAAAGGTGACGCAAAATCCATCGGGATACCCGATTCTTTAAGCTCTTTTATATACCACTTGGTATTCATAAGAGAGAAATTACCCAGCCTGACGCCTTTCTTTTTCTCCGGGTCGAATTTTCTGAAATCTTTAACCTCCTGCAGGAACCAGACCGGGAACGTATCGTTGTCTCCGTATGTAAAGAGAATGGAATTATCATCCGGACTAACCAGTAAATTATGAGCGTAATCATGAGCAATCCAGTTCCCTCTCCTGTTTGCGTGAGAATTTATGTTGCTAACAAAAGGAAGAAAACCAATGATGCCGGAGAGCATTACTGCACTCCACGCATAACGTGGAATTCTTTTCTTTATCCAACTCCATATCCAGTACAGACCTATCGATACATACAACATAAAGAGGAAAAATGCCGGACCCCAGAAGTAATCCCTTTCCCTTGGTTCTCGAGGCTTGTGTGCAGGATTCGGGTCGGACGGGGAAAACTCATGATTCAGATAAACAACCAACCCTAATGTCAAAATAATATACAGTATGAAGAACAACCAGAAAGACTCCTTATCTTTCTTAAAATGCACCCACATCCCCCAGATTCCTATTGAAACATAAATACAGGTTCCGAATATCGATAGATACCGAAGCAAAATTCCGGTAGAAACTCTCGGATAAGGGAAAAACTGCCATGAAAAATACTTAAAGAAAACTTTAAGCTGCTCGATAAAAGCAGGTATCACACCCAAGTGGGTTTCCCATGAGGTGTGCCTTGGCAATATATCCATTTTACCATATTGCTTCCTCGAAAACACTTCCCATAATTTTGAAAAAGTGGTTGGGTCTACTTCATTAATGGCGGGGTTAGCGTGTGCTCTTATCATTAAAACCAGGTATGTAGAAACTCCAATCAAAACCAAAGCTGCCGACAAAGCAAGAAATTTCGTGCTCTTCAACATTTTCCAATCAACCAGGATTAAAAATAATAAAACTCCCGGTATCAGTAACAATGGCTCTAAACTAATCCCGATTGATAAAGAAATCAAATATACCAATAAAAGTAAATAATTATTATCTCCTTCTTTACGAATATTTTCGCTCCAGAGCAGGGTCAGCCACAATCCCAAGGTCACTATCAATATTGACGTTGCATATACTTCTGCTTCTACGGATGAATCCCAGACACTAAAACATAACCCTGCTCCAATTGCGGAAAAAGCCGCAATCAAATGATTTCCCAAAGAATGTTCTTTGCCTTTATTCTCTTTGAAGCGGCCTATTACCTTCAGTATCACAAGATATAAAAAGGCTCCGGCTAAAGCTCCGGATAACGCAGAAATAAAATTTATTCTCTTTGCAACTTCATTGAATGGTAAAAGAATATCGAATATCCTGCCGAGCAATATATAAAAAGGCGTACCAGGAGGATGCGGTACTCCCAATATATGGGAACAGGCTATAAATTCTCCGCAATCCCACAGGGATACGGTAGGAGCTATGGTATATGAATAAACACCAATCAAAACCGCAAAAACAAAAATAAAACACGATATCTTTACCTTATCAAAATTCATTTTTTTAACCCACCTTTTATGTTTTTTACGTTATAAAAAAATAAACTATCCGATTATATTTTAATTTTTTTATTATAACAACGAATAATATTATAGCAAGAGAAAAAATTCTTTTTACTAGCCTGAGAATTTTAACCACAAAGTTATCAAAGAACCATAAAATGATAATGGTAAAGTGAGATATCAGATACCGGGTACCGGATACCAGAAATTAGTTAGAAGGTTATCGGTCAATATATCAGTAAATCAGTGAATCGGTAAATTAGTAATAAAAAACAGCTACAGTATCTACATGTCCTACATGTAAAAATGGTGTGTGGGTTGGATTTTAAACCGCAAAATATCCTGTTTATCTTGTTAATCCCGTCTGATTGATTCTTCGAATCGGTTAAATAGTTGAATTGTCGAATGGTTGAATAGTAGCAACAAAAATTTTTTTATCCGTGACCATCCGTGTTAATCCGTGGCTAATTTCGGGGTTGTGGGTTGGGTTTTAAAGAACAAAAAATCTTGTGTTAATCTTGTGAAATCTCGTGATTAATTTTCCCCTTGACATCATACAAATATCATATATAATATTAATACATAAACTGTATATAGGAGGCAAAATTGAAGAGTCAGGCTGTAAATATTTCGTTTAAAAAGGATTTACTAAAGAAGATTGATGACATCGCTAAAGAAGAATCCCGTACCAGGTCTGAACTGGTACGTGAAGCGGCAAGAATTTACATTGAGAGAAAGGAGGAATGGAGTAAGATTTTTTCTTACGGGGATATTCTTACTCGAGAAAAGCAACTCTCCGAAGAAGACTTGAAGAAAGAAATAGAAACTTACAGAAAAGAGAAGTAATTTGTTCAAAGTTGTTTTTGACACCAATGTTTTAATTTCCGCCATTCTATTTGGTGGTTATCCCAGAAAATGTTTCGAGCTTGTAATTGAAGGGAAAATAGAATTATATATTTCCGAAGAAATCATAGGTGAATTTGAGGGAGTTTTAAAACGAGAAAAATTTGGCGTCGCCAAAGAAAATTTGCATTATATAGTTTCTTCTCTTAATTCATTTGCAAATTTCGTAAAACCTGAAACAAAATTAAATATAGTAAAAAAAGACCCCGAAGACAATAAATTTGTTGAATGTGCAATAGCAGCAGAAGCTGATTTTATCATATCCGGAGATACTCATTTGCTCGAGCTTTCCAAAATTCGAAAAATAAAGATATTAAATCCAGCCGATTTTTTAAAGCATTATTTTTAACTAAAGTGATTTTAGATGTTAGGAAGTTAGGAGGCTAAAACAGAAAATAAAAGATTGGGCTTAGTTGAGCTTTGTGCTCTCTGTGCCTCCGCGGTTATGAGAATTTTTTTTATTAGTGTGTATCCGTGTTAATCCGTGGCTAACTCAGTGGTTTTGGGTTGGGTTTCGAATAACAAGAAAATCCTTTTTAATCTGCGTCTATCTGTGTACGATTCTTTTTAAATTTTGCATTTTTATTTGTCATTTTGCTTTTTGATATTTGATTTTTACTTTTAAGCGGCTTTGCCGCTTATCTGCTCTCAACAAATCTCACAATTGATGCCGTAAAAATGAGTAATATGACAAACATAAGAAGAGGGTAATATAAATAAATCCTTAAAGATAAACAGACGAGTAGAACTACAGTCACAATCGCAAGAAGTCCACCGGGTCTTAAAGCAAGTTTGAACCATTTCGATAACTTAACAAGCTCCTTCCATAGAGCCTCGAACAGAGGAATAAAAATCCGTCTCTTACGGATAAACACATAAATCAAAATCAAAACCAGTAGAATAACCAGAGCTTTTATTATTAAATCATTCACATAATTGAAGCCTAAAAATAAAGCTTCTTCTCTTTCTACAATCTTTTTCTCAAAAGAATACTTATTACCGGAAACCGGAATATTGACTCTGACGGACAGTACCCCGGCTTCTCCTGTAGCGAATACCTTTGCCGATTTATCGAGTATTGCTTGAGGCATTGAAGGTGCAAGAATTTCTTTTGTTGCCGAAATTCCTCTCATTTCTTCATCCTTAGCCTCCTCTTCAAAACCTTCTGTTTCCGTAGGCATAGCAGTCGGCATAACAACAGGAATAATTTCTTCAATCTTCGGTTTGAGATTACCACTAAATTTCATATAAGTATAATCTACAGGCAAATATAGACTCCACTCGGCTTTGTTGATTAGAATATCCGTAGTCGGGAAGCAATGCTTCTTCTTACCCAATAGATTAAAACCTCCCATTTTTTCGGTGTAAATAAGTTCGATATCAAAAGGCGTAAGACTTCCATCCCCTCCCCTTTCCGAGCGGACAAGCGGAATCAGCACTTTACCATCATCATCTTTAGAAGCCTTTTCTCTTTTGCCGTTAACATAAACACTCCAGATACTCACGTCTTGCGGTAAACTTACCTTCAGGAACTGGTCCCACAGATTTTGCATCGTAAAGGTAACCTGATAAACCAGTTTGCCGTCTTCCGTAAGGAGGGTAATTCCCTTCGCCAAATCGATAAAAGAAGTAAGAGCCTCTTCTTTTTTGTATTTGGTAATACGAACAACCATACCAAAGGGATGTTTTACATATCTGAAAGCGAAAAGAATCGGTCTGGCAGAAAGATTGCTGAGCTGGTAAGGAATCTTCTGAAAATCAATTCTTTCAAGGTTATTAAATTCCTGAACTTCAGCTCCGGCATCGCTTTTTACTTCTCCCGCCACATACCCAGATTCTCTCACTGCTCCCAGAACTTCAAACCCTTCGAAATCCGCAATTATCGTTTCTTCCGGCAATAATTTTTCCGATTTTACAGTCACCACCTTCGTTCCTTCAAACATATATTCGAAAGACACATCAAGAAGCTGCCTTCCTTTTTCCTCCCTGCTACTCCACCCCGATACCCCATCGCCGCTTACCTCGATAACCTGATAACCCTCAGGAACGATAAGCGAAAGCAAATTGATTTTATTCTGCATTACGTTCAACTCGACCATCGTGGTAACGGTAATCGCGTCTGCCTCAATAGAAAGAAGATTGAAAACCTCAGAGTATATCCTGGCCGAACCTCTCACCACTTTCCCTTCCTCTTTCTTCCAGGAAATACTTACATAAGAAGCAGGAGAAAGATAGCTTCTTATGACGGTATGGCCTTTTGTCTCTACGGTTTTCACTTCCTGGGCATTCCCGATATTAACCTCAAGATAGGGCTTGGGGATATCAAGAGAAAGGTAAGTAATCGGTGTTTGTGGAATACTGAAATTCAAACCCGGACTCCCATTATCCGGCGACGAATTAAGGGAAAACTTTATACCGACCGAATGCCGACCAACCTCACTGGTAGACAAATAATGCCACCCTCCCTCGGTTATTATAGAAGCAGGCTTTCCGTCAAGTTTAACTTCCGATATAGCAAGATTTTCCCCGAAAAGAGGAATCTTCAAATAAGATTTCTGATGTTTATCGAAAATCTCCAGGTCGAGGAAAACGGTAAAATTCGTACTCTGACTTCCCATAACACCATTGTACGACGCTCTCGTAATAATATAATCCGCGGGAGGCTTAAGCTCCCCTCCCACGGGAGCTATCATCCTATCCACGAGTTTTTTAAATTCCTCTCTCGTAAGTACCACTTCCCCACCCTCGACCCTGTACTCGGGCTGGTAAGTGGCTCCTGTCTGTTCCATCAGTTTAGCGAACTCATCCCAGGAAAGTTTTATCTCATCAACGTCAAGTTTCAAAAGAGAACGGAATTCATTCCAATCTATTGTTACTTTTGAATCCTTCGAATCATCAGCACGAAGGGCGAACCCAAAAGAGGTGCATAACAGAATCAAAGATAAGCTAATTAAAAAAATATGATTTCCTGTTCTTTTCTTTGTCATTTTGATGCTCCTATTTCGCCCTTGGGTTTTTTGTTTTTTTTGTTTTCTTCTTTCTCCTGGCTGGAGATTTAACCTTCCGTGCGGGTATCAAGTCGGGTCTTATCCAGGCAATCAAAAAGACGAGAACAAAAATAACAAAAAGAAATTTCGAAAGGAAGAAGAAAATGAATGCCCCCAGAACGAGGAGACTCTTTATGCCGGCAGGAGTCTTTAATCTCATCCAGAAGTCTTTATTGGAATAAAGACGATTTTTAAATTCAAGAAAGAGGACTCTTATTTTAATTCTAAGACGATAAATAAGGTAAAGAACGATAAGAACTATAAGAATCTTGATTAAAGAATAAATCCATCCTCTGGTATATTGAAAAGTCAAGAACAACTGTTCATCTTCTATCACGGTTTTCGCAAAACGGTAAAGTTGTCCCGAGGTAGGAACTTCAATCTTAAAGAGAGCTACACTGGTTACTCCGCTTTCCCTGTCTCTTTTTAGATTTTCCGCAAAGCCGATTTCCTGCCTGACCTGGTTCAAGAAATCAGCCTGCTCATTAGCCGAACTCAACCTGAAATTGCTCTTTAACTTACTCTGTGTTTGTTGTATTTTTTTATCTTCGATTTGCTTCGGCTCTTCCCAACTTTGAAGAGCTTGTTCGTATCCGCGAACCTCCTCATAGGTAAAAACTCTGCTTCCTCCGAACAAAGGACGAATCCCGGTGGCGATGTCTTCTTTTTCGACATTTCCTCCGAAATGGACGTAACGATATTCTAATGGCAGGTAACAGGACCATAGCATCTTACTTATCACTACATCAGCCTTGGGAAACAATATAGTTTTCGAGCCGACAAGCGGCAATGAATTTTCCTTGTAATAAAAGAGAAATTCGACATCAAAGGATTCTATACTTTCACCCGATAAGCCTGAACGGACAAGAGGTATCATAAATTTTCCTTCGTTGTTTTTGGAAGGAATTTCTCTTTTGCCATCAACATAAAGACTCCATATCTCAGCATCGGCGGGCAAGCTCAACTCCAGAAATTGCTTACCGGTATTACGCATAGTGTAAATAACCCTGCTTATAACCTTACCTTCCGGAAGTAAAACCGACATAACACTGGCATTATCAATAACGGTATTGACCATTGGAAGTTCTTCGTGCTTCGTAACTTTCAAAGTCAGCGAGAACGGATGTCTTAAATATCGCAGTCCCAGGATTAAAGGCCTCGTGGACATATTCACCAGATCTAAAGGCAATTCCTGTATATCAACAACATCGATGTCTTTATTCCCGACAATCTCTGCTTCAGCCGCACTTTTCTTTTCGATTCCGACAAAACCGGTTTCCCTGACGGACCCGAGAACTTCAAAACCATTGAAGTCTATCTCGTTACTCTTTTCCGTAAAGATCTTTTCAACTACTACAGTAAATACTACTGTACCTTCTTTTTCTCCTCCGAAAGGAACGGTTAAAACTTCTTTACCTTCAACTTCTTCCGTACTCCAGTCTCTTATTTCTTCGTAGTTTTGTCCCCTAACATATAAAACGCTATAGCCACGAGGAACAGATACTTTAATACCGGAAATCGAATTTTGCAGGACATCAAGTTTGAATCTTGCAGTAACCTGCAAAGCATTGTCCAGAACGGAAAGCAAATTCATAACCTCCGTATAAATTTTTGCGGGAACTTTCTTCTTCTCTTTCACGATAGTCCGGTGAACCTTTAAGGAAATATAAGAGGTTGTTGAAAGAACCGACCTGACACTTATATAGCCACCCCTGTTCAAAACGGTAATATATTTAGCCTCCGGTATCTCAACTTTGGCGTCAGGCACGGGAATATCAATATTAAATAACGTAATTGCGGTTTGTGGAATAGTAATACTCAAAACATCAGGACCTTTATCAAGTTCAGTTTTGACGGAGAATGAGAGCGTTACCTTATGCCGACCCAGTTTATCTGTTGCAAGGACATACCAGCCGTTTTCAGCCATCACTAAAGCAGGGTTACCATCTAACTCGATATTTCTGAGCGCTACTCCCTGCGGTATAAGCTTAATCTTCGGATAATCTGTTCTACCTGTTTTGAATATTTCCAGGTCAAATGTGACGTTGAATGTGGTACTATTCTGCTCCATAACACCGTTATATTCAGCTCTGGTTATAATATAATCACCTGGAGGAATAACCGGAGAAATATCCGGCTTCTTCATTTTATCAAGCAATTCTTTAAACTGCTCCCTGCTCAAAACCACCATACCATTTTGTATACTGTATTCTATCTTGACCTCACTGCCGGTCTGTGCCAAAAGTTTTTTAAACTCATCCCAGGAAAGCTTAATCTCGTCTGCGTCAATCTTTAAAAGTTCTTTGAATTCTTCCCAGCTTATTCTTACTTCGCTCGATTCTTTCTTGGGTTCAGCTTCCTCAGCATAAAGAGGTAACGCCGATAAGAGAGAAAAAAACAACAGAAAAACAGATGCAACATTTGTTAAACTCCTGAACTTTATCATTTACTCCTCCTTTATATTAATATTTATAAAAATATTAGACAGGACTCCTCCCCATTCGTTCCATAAAAAATTAAGTTTTCCCACTTTTCTTTTAAAGTATAGAGATTTTAGCACGTTATGTCAAGAAGTTAAAAGTCGCCCCCCCGCTTACCGCTTACGGCTAACAGCAGGAAAAAAATCACATGTAGGAAATGTAGGGATTTTATTTTTTGTTTTTAAGCAACACAATAAATCTTTTTTTAATCCGTGTTTATCTGTGTTCATCCGTGGCTATTTCCTTTTTATCTATTCGTGCTATTCGCCTACCTCATAAGGAAGAATGACTGTATCGGGGTGTGTTAAACATAGCTCTTTGCCTTTAGACTTTGGCTCTTGGCCGAAAAAATAAATAAAAAATTTAGTGTATTTTGTTTGTTTAAAGCAAAAACCACAAATCTTTAGAAAAACAACAGAATTTTAAAAATAATCATCTATCTTCTCCTCGGAATGACCAAAAACACTCTTAATGCCCCTCATTGAGCCAGCAGCAAGGTACATAAGTTCATCTATAAAATAATTGTTATTTCTAAAAGCTAAAGGCAAAAAGCTAAAAGCTATTTAATTACGAAAGTTTTTTCTTGAAAGCCGATATACTTAAAAACAAAAAAGTAAAGCCAAAGCAAAAGAGGATAACAGTCTCTCTCCACAGAATTTTTAAACCCACTCCTTTTAAAAATATACTTCTTAGAATTATTATATAGTACTTAACAGGTACGATATAAGTCAATTTTTGTATTACGGGCGGCATGTTTTCTATAGGAAACATAAATCCCGACAGCATAATGTTTGGAAGCATTACCATAAATGCCGTCATAACAGCCTGCTGCTGAGTTTTTGAGGTTATAGATATAAAAATTCCAAGCGAAATCGTGGTAAGTATAAAAGGGAATGTCGTAAATACAAGAAATCCGAAATTTCCTTTAAAAGGCGTTTTAAAAATAAAAATACCCGCTGCAACCACCAAAAAAAGGTCAAATAAACCTATTATCATAAAAGGTAGTAGCTTACCCAGTATTACCTCCGAAGACGAAAGAGGTGTAACAAATATATGTTCAATAGTACCGATTTCTTTCTCTTTTACCAATATGGCCGACGCAAGTACCATGGTAATTATAAGTAGTACCAGTCCCGTAACGCCGGGAACCATAAAATTAACCGTCTTTAATTCAGGATTAAAAAGGACTTTGAATACCGGAACAATTACCGGAGTTTCTATCGAAGTATTACGCTTTTCGGCAAGTATCTTTTCGAAATATCCTTCAATCAATGCGGCGGTGTTATTATCGGAACCATCAATCACGATATTAGTTTGATTTTTGCCTAATATAAGCCCCGCCTTCACTCTACCACGCAAAATCGCATTTTCGACTTCGTACATGCTGTGAACATTTTCTTTTATTACAAAATAATTGCTGGACACAAGAGAAAGCAATATTTCATTTGAGTAACTGTCTTGCTTCTCTTTCATAATTGCTATAGGGATTTCTTTTATGTCAAGACTGACCGCATAGCCGAAGAGGAAAAGCTGAATCACCGGAGCAAAAATTACCAGTGGAAACAATCTCCTGTCTCTCCTTATTTGAATAAACTCTTTTTTTAACATCGCAATCAGGTGAATTCTTTTCATCTTAGCCTATTTTCTTTCTTGCTCCTTTTATTGAAATTAAAATATAAACCAATCCCAGAGCAAAGAGACTCAGAGAATCTTGGGGGAAAAATGAAGTTCCCTTTAAAAATATACCCCTTACAATTTTCAGAAAATGTGTCGCCGGTATTAAAGCAGATATCGGTTGTAACCATGAAGGCATATTTTCAACAGGAAATATAAAACCCGATAAAATAATCGAAGGAAGCATAGTAGAAATAAACGATGTGGTAAGTGCAGTAAGTTCCGTTTTCGCATAAGATGAAATCATTGCACCAAGAGATAGTGTAGGAAAAAGAAAAAGCATAGAATAGAAAGAAAGACTGAGGAGACTACCTTCAAACGGAATCTTAAATACAAAAAAAGAAAAACCGGTTATAATAAATACATTGATAAAAGCAATTGTTCCGTACGGTATTATTTTTCCCAGTATTATTATATACGCTCTCACGGGAGTTGTACTCAACATTTCGAAATTTCCTCTTTCTTTTTCACCAACTATCGAACGAGTTGTTAGGATAACACCCAACATTGTCATAAGTACGACAATCAAACCGGGGATAACGAAATTTCTGCTTTTAAGTTCGGGATTATAAAGAAATCGAACATTGTTTTCAGATTCTATAAAAAACCTCTGTACTGTTTGCTGGACTTTTTTCGCCAGGTTGGCATCGCTTCCGTCTACCAAAATCTGCACTTCGGAAAAACCTTTAATGTATCTATTTTTTGAGAAATCATATGGAAAAACAAAGCCACATTTAATCTTACCCGCGGAGAGAGCCTCATACATTTCTCCGGTAGATTCGAAGTTGACTGTTCTGAAATAATCGGATGCCGAAAGAGACAATAAGACCTCTTCTACATAAACAGATTTATCGAACGAAACTATACCTGTTGGGATTTTTTTGAGGTCAAAAGATATTGCGTACCCATATAAAATTGTCATAAATAATGGTAAAACGAAAGCAATTATTAGTGAACGACCGTCTCTTTTTAAGTGAACCGTCTCCTTCCAGATTATTATTCGGAGATTACGCATTTTTTACAAGACGCACAAAGGTTTCCTCAAGCGGTTCTTTTCCGTTTCTGGTAAGTTCTTTTGGTGTACCATATGCTACCAGCTTACCCAGATGCATGAAGCCCAGAGAATCACATTTGTAAGCTTCATCCAGAAGATGTGTAGAAACAATGAGACTTTTACCTTCTTTTGCAAGTCCTTTCAAAGTATCCCAGAATTCTTTACGGGTAATGGGGTCTACACCTACCGTAGGTTCATCAAGTATAAGAAGCTCCGGTTCATGAACAAGCGCACAAACAAGCGCCAATCTCTGTTTTAATCCTCCGGAAAGGTAATAAGATATTGTGTTTTCTCGACCAATAAGTCCGGCGAGTTCAATCATCTTTTTTATCCTGTCTTTTGCTTTTTGTCCGGAAATATCATATATATGTGTGTAAAAATAGAGATTTTCATATACTGTTAGGTCCTGATAAAGACTAAATTTCTGGGAAACGTATCCTATGTGAGATTTTAAAAGTTCGGTTTCCTTTATAATATCGTAACCACAGACTTTAGCCATCCCCGAAGTGGGTTGCAATATTCCGCAGAGCATTCTGATAGTTGTCGTTTTGCCCGCACCATTAGGTCCCAGAAAACCGAAAATCTCGCCCTTTTTTACAGAAAGATTGAGATTGTCGACGGCTTTAATTTTACCGAAATGCCTGGAGAGGTCAAAAGTTTGAACTATAAAATCATTAGAAGACGGCATCTCCGTATATACCACTCTTTATTTTCCCTTCCGGATTGTCAACTATAATTTTTACTCTGTAAACGAGTAATGTCCTGTCTTCTTTTGTTTGAATATTCTTGGGCGCAAATTCAGCCTTTCCGGCTATAAAGGAAACTTTCCCTTTAGAAGATTCCCCCGGAAATGCGTCAATTCTAATTTTAACAGATTGATTGATAGAAATTTTAGGTAACTCGTCTTCAGGAACATATATATTGAGATATATCAAAGAAGGGTCAAGAATTTCAACAATAGGTACACCAGGCAGAGTTGTTTCTCCAGCCCTTAAATATTTTAAGCTTATATAACCATTCACAGGAGAAATTATATGGAATTTTTTCAGATTTTCTTTTTTTGCTTCAAGAGAAGCAGCGGCTGATTTAAGCTCCATATACACTAAATCACGATTTCTTTTGACTCTTTCAAATTCCATTTCCGAAATTGCCAAATCCTTGAAAAGTCCTTCTGATTTTTTAAGGTCATCATCCAGATTTTTAAGCTGAATTTTTAAACTCCCAACCTGATATTCTATTGACTTTATAACAAGTTTTATTTCTTCATTATCAATAATAGCTAGCGTATCACCTTCGCTGATTTTATCGCCTTCTTCAAAATTAAACACATTAAGCTTCCCTGCTACTTCAGCCTTCAGCAGATAACTTTCTTCTGTAAAAATTCCCGAGTAAACACCATTTTTGTTTTTGCCGCATGAGGCAATTAAAACAAAAAGAAAAAGCAAAAATCTTTTCATAATATATTAATTATAACTGCTACAACAAGCTTGTCAACAATTGATATATTGAAATAATAAGAGTTTCGTCTAATCTATTTTTTATTGTATGTCAAACTCTGTCATTATCCTTGACAGTTACCGGGCATAAGTTAATATTCCATAGGATATAAAATGAATTTCTTTTTATGTTTATCAGGTTACGAAAACGAAAACGATATACTGCCGAAGCTTGAAGAATTAAATGTAGGGATTGAGCTGCAAAGCTATGGTCTGAAAGGAGTTACCTCTCCCCTACTCTGGGAAGAGAAAATGAAACAGCATAAAAAAATAATAAAAAATTTTTCCGGAAGGATTGCAATCCACGGACCATTTGCAGGTATTCAATATACACACAGAGATTATCTGTTTAAAAAAGCCGTAAAAAATAGAATGCAACTTACATACGAAATGGCAAAAGAATTAAAACCGGAAATTTTAGTTTTTCACAGCGGAATTATAGGAAATATTAAAAGATGGAAATTAGAAGATTTTTGGCTGGGAGAGACGACAAAATTCTGGAAAGAAGAAATAAAAAAATATAAAAAAGAAGGAATCAAAATAGTTATCGAAAATCTGGTCGAAGAATCACCAGATATTCTGATAGAACTCTGTGATGCAGTTAATAGCGAATTTTTTGCTCTCTGTTTGGATATTGGACACATGAATGTTTTCTCCGAATTATCACCATCTGATTGGGTCGAAAAAATGGATAGGAGACTCCAATATGTACACCTTCACGATAATAATGGTAAAAGTGACGAACACTTACCCGTAGGTAGGGGTAACATCGATTTTGAAAGTTTTTTCAATAGTATTAAAAATACCGGAAATGATATCATTATTGCACTTGAACTCGATAATTCAACTCTGGAAGAAAAGATCAAAAACCTAATCAAGGTTATGAATAAGTATACATAGATCTCATATTTACAGAAATAAAAAAACAATGTTAGATAATGGTTCTATACATAATCGTCAAGCAGAACATTACGATGAAAAAATTAAAGGAGATGTCAATGATTATCTCAGAGAAAATTACTTCGAAATCCTTGATAGAGTCGTAACTCTCGCTGATCTTAAAAAGGGGATGCGAGTTTTAGATATCGGAGTTGGGACTGGTTTATTAACTGAAAGATTACCCAAAGGTTTATCGAACTTCGGCATCGACATTTCCGAAAAAATGTTAGAAAAAGCAAAAGAAAAGAATTTACCAATTAAGCTTCAGAAAGGTGATTTTTTAAATATTCCATTTGTCGATAATCGATTTCACAGAATAATCAGCACTTTTGCCTTTCATCACTTATCTTCTAAAGAGAAAGAAAAAGCTTTCACTAAAATGGATTGTGCCTTACTTAAAAACGGAATTATTGTCATCGGTGACTTTATGTTTAAAGATGAAAATCAAAAGAATGAAGTCATCAATAAATTTAAGAAGGAAAACAGAAAAGACATGCTGCTTGAAGTAGAAGATGAATATTTCATGGATATAAGTAGTGTAGAAAAGGTCTTACGCAATCTAAATTACAATGTCATCTATGAAAGAGCTTCGGTACTTACCTGGATACTAAAAGCAAAAAAAGTAGTTGACAGTCCACCTTAAAAACTTGACAAACTGATTTACTCAGCCTAAAATCTAATAAATATGAAAACCGAAGATTCATATAATAAAAAATACTCAGGAAAAGATTATTACTGGGGTAAGAATCCTTCCTCTATAGCTATAAAGCTTACAGAATTAATTTCAAAAATAAATTATAACGGCAGTAAACTAATAGACCTTGGATGCGGTGAAGGCAGAGATGCTGTTTTCTTCGCAAAGAAAGATTTTGAAGTACTTGCAATAGATATATCTGAAAAAGGGCTCGAAAAAACAAAAATGTATGCCAAAGAAGAAGGATTGAAGATTAAAACTTTAAAAAATAATATCATTGATTATTTATTAGAAGAAAAATATGATATTATTTTTTCAACTGGAGTTCTACATTATTTGCCTCCAGAGCAAAGAACTGAAAAATTTGAGAACTATAAAGAATTTACAAACGCCGGTGGAATCAACGCCTTTTCTGTTTTTGTAAAAAAGCCATTTATCAAAAAGGCACCTGACGCCGACCCGAAAGCATATTCCTTTAAATCCGGAGAAATAATGACATACTATTGGGACTGGGAAATACTATACTGCGTGGAAGAAATATTTGATTGTAATTCCAGTAATATTCCACACAGACATGCAGTAAATCGAATCATAGCAAGAAAACCATAAATCATGAAGAAAGTCGACTATTCTCAGATTTTCTCAAAGTATGAACTTGATCCATTACGTCAAAAAATAATAGGAAATACTCTTATTAAAACACTCAAGAAAAATCATTCACAAAAAAATACTTTTAGAATAATAGATATCGGATGTGGAAGCGGAAGTTGGTTAAAAGTGAATTTCAATAATTTAGTTAATTACAAAAATATAAAATGGTTTGGGATTGATAAATCTAAAGAAATGCTTTCATTAGCAATAAATAAAATCTCCAATATAAATTGGATTCAAGCTTCAGCTAACGCATTGCCACTACCTTCTGATTATTTCAATTTCGCAATAACAGAGTTTACCTACCATCATTTTGAAAATAAAGAAGTTTCTTTCAAAGAAATGTATAGGGTAATAAAAAAAAAGAGCACCCTAGTAATCCGAAATATAGAACCCTGGAAGATGCAGGACTGGAGTCTATATCATTTTTTCCCGGGAGCAAGAAATTCCGATTTAGAGAGATTTTTGAAGCCGAAAATTCTAAAAGCCATCCTGAGTAATATAGGCTTTACGAAAATAGAGATACATTTCCAAATTATACATGGAAATTTATATGAAACAGTCGATGAATGGTTCAAAATAATTAAAAATAGAACGCATTCCCAACTTAGGATTATAAGCGATGAAGAATATCAAAACGGAATCAAAAGAATCTCGGAACTATTTCTAAATAAAAAGGAAGAATTAGAAGAAATTCTTTCTAATGATATTTCAGCCATAATTGAAGTAAACGCTATAAAATAATTTCGGCATTATTCAAAGTTATTAGTGAGTGGGTGAGTTGGTTAAAAAACGGACCAACCGACCCACAGGCCAACGATTTAAAATCTCTTTGTCCTCTGTGTCTCTGTGTGAAAATAATTGGGTGTTGTGTGGAGGGTTTTTTAACAACAATAATGTTTTTTCTTTGTGTTCTTTGCGGCTTTGTGTGAGAATAACTTGGGGTGGTGGGTTGGGTTTTAAACAACAAAATATCTTTTTGTTTTTTCTCTGCGGCCTTTGCGCCTCTGCGGTGAAATATTTTTTTATTATTCAATAACCTGTATAACCATTTTCCTCGAACGTGGGCCGTCAAATTCACAAAAAAAGATTCCCTGCCATCTGCCAAGGTCAATATCTCCGCCCGTAACCGGAATAAAATCCGAACTACCTATAATAGAAGCTTTAATATGACTATCTGCATTTCCTTCCGAATGTGAATATTCTGCTCCGGGAGGAACAATGTCCGACAATTTACTTAAGATATCATTTTTCACCGATGGGTCGTAATTTTCATTTATTGTAACCGCGGCAGTTGTATGCGGCACATATAAGTGGACATAACCATCCTCTACCCCACTCTCTCTAACAACTTTTCTCACTTTCTCAGTCACATCTACAAACTCGTTTCTTCTGTTTGTCGAAACGGAAATTTCCGCTCTCTTTTTTATTCCCATTTATTCCTCCTTTGATTGAAATAATTCTTATACAAATTTATTTTCCTGTCAAGTGCGTACAGAAAAATCGAATAATCTTCAGCCACCTTGACATACAATCAAATTAAAATTATATTTTAGTCTTACAAAAAACAAGATTCTTGTAATATTAAAAAATTTTCAATAAGGAGATTGAATGAAAATTTTATGTAAGAAAGAGGTGATATTTCTTTTCTTTTTCGCATTAATTGCCTCAGCCGGCGTCATACAAAAAGAATTAACTTTTGATAAAAACGACATTTCTTTTGCCAAAATTGACAAGTACGACTTTATAAGATTAAAAGGATGCGAGTCGACTGTAGAGACAGGGGCTCCTTCTCTTCCGAGAGCATCTTTTTCTCTTTTAATTCCTCAGGGTGCGGAGGTTATAGATGTTGAGGTTATTTCCGTCGATAAAGAAGTAATTAGCGGAGAATATGATATTTATCCAACTCAACATCCTCAGCCTTTCATAAAAGGTAAAGTCTTCCCATTTGTTGAACCTGACAAGAATATTTACACTCAGGCTACCCCATATCCCGAAAAAATTATCGAGTCTTCTCACACCGGCTCAATGAGCGGCTATAGACTTGCAAGTTTACTGATTTATCCAATACAATATATACCTAAAGATAAGCAGTTGATTTTCTATTCGAGAATAAAGTTCAGGGTTACATACAAAGAGAACGTACGTTCGTTGAATACGAAAACAGAGAAACAAAAAATGATATTTGAAGAAAGAGTCAAAAAATTAGTCCTCAATCCCGAAGATATCGGAATGTCCGAGCCTTCCGTCGGACTTAGCGGAAGTCTGGCATTACTTTCGGATACGGTGGAATATGTGATAGTAACCACATCTTCGCTCAAAGAACCTTTCCAGGAACTTGCGGACTGGAAAACGAAGAAAGGGATTCCTGCGAGGGTTGTAACTCTTGATTCCATCTATGCGAATTATTCAGGTGTAGATAATGCCGAAAAGGTAAGGAATTTCATAATCGATGCTAATTCATCCTGGGGAACAATCTGGGTTCTTCTCGGCGGGCAATGCGACTATGAATGGGGACAGGAAATCGTTCCGAGAAGGAATGTCTGGTATGTAACCTCAGGTGGTGGAAATTATAACGATGAAGATACCATTCCATCGGACCTTTATTTCTCCGACCTTGACGGGAACTGGAATGCGGACGGAGATGGTGTATTTGGTGAATCAACCGACGACGTTGACTTCTATTCGGACGTGTTCGTGGGAAGAGCTCCTGTTCGAACTTTAGCTCAGGCAGAAATTTTTGTTAATAAGGTTCTCACTTACGAAAAAAATCCTCCCAGTGGTTATCAAAAAAAGATACTTCTGCCTGCAGCCTATCTATGGCCATTTATATACGATGAGAGGACCTCACAGGAGGCAATTTCCAATATAGTTCCTTCGGACTGGCAGGTTACAAAGATGTACGAGCGGGACGGAAATTTAATCCACTCGACTTTTGTTGATTCGGTTCGCGCGGGATTCGGGTTCGCTCATCTCATAGGACACGGCAACGAGTATGGTGTTTATACTTATTACGCCGATGCTTATATTAATTCCGATGACATGGATGCTCTTGGTAATGGCGATTTGCTTGGTATTCATAACTCTATAGCCTGTATGTCCGGCGGGCTTGACCTTGTGCCTGACGGAGACTGCTTTGCAGAACATTATCTGACTCCAAGTACAGGCGGAAGTTTCTCCATTATGAATTCAAGGTATGGCTGGGGACAACCCCCAAATATGGGACCTTCGGAGCATATCGACACCTGTTTCTACCATGAAATATTCAGAGAAAATTATCTTTATCATGACCATATTGGTGTAGCACACGCCTTTTCGAAAGACGGCTACGTACCTCAAGTTACCTGGTCATCTCTCTGGCCGTGGTGCATTTATGAGTTAAATCTATTCGGAGACCCGGAAATGCCTTTATGGACGGATACTCCTGCTAAATTAACCGTAACTCATGACTTCGTAATACCCGTTGGCGGCAGCAGCTTTGCTGTGAATGTTACAGATGGTGGCTCAGGTGTAGAAGACGCGCTTGTTTGTTTATATAAAGAGGGAGAAGTATATGAAAGAGGATACACCGATGCTTCAGGTAATCTTACCTTAACTCTATCTCCGCCTCCCGCTTCTCTCGGTTTAATGTGCTGTACGGTTACAAAAAGCAATTACCTTCCCTACGAAGATAGTGTGGATGTTATTTCTCCTTTTGGTCCCTGGGTTATTTTTGATAGTTATTCAGTATTGGACATATCCGGAAATAATGATGGCAATGTTGACCCAGGAGAGAATATTAAGTTGTGGCTGATAGTACATAATGTAGGTCTTGATACTGCTTATAGTATCACGGGTATTTTGCGAACGACTGATTCTTATGTCATCATTGCTGACTCAATGGAAGGATTCGGAGATATCCCGCCCGATTCATTCTTGAGCAGCTTAGAGGACTTTGACTTTGATGTGGCACTGGAATGTCCGGCAAACCATGTTATTACTTTTGAGCTCGTTGTTAGAGATATAAACGATAGTACCTGGGTTAGTTGTTTTTCTGTGCCTATATCAACGCCAGATATAACCGTTTCTGCCGACACCATAATTTTCGATACAGTATTTGTAGATTATTCTGATACATTGGAACTTCTGGTAAATAATATTGGTAGAGATACCTTAGTTATAAGTGATATTACATCTGACAATATCGATTATTCCATTGATATTACTGGCTTTAATTTACCCCCAAATGAAAGTCAACCAGTAAGGGTGATATTTGCTCCGGCTTCTGAAGGTAGCTCCACTGGTAATCTGACTGTTGCGAGTAACGATTTAGATGAACCCAGCTTAACAGTCTTCTTACGGGGAGAAGGTTTAGAGCCGCCTGATATATCTTTTTCACCCGATTCCGTGAGTGATAGTTTATTTGCAGGTGAAACGACTACCCATACTTTAACGATTTATAACACGGGAGAAAGTGAACTTAATTTTGATATATCGATTATGGAATTACTATCAACAACAAAAGCACCAAATATAAGTTTTAAAGTCACCGAATTCAAAAGCAATAAAATAGCAATACCTGACGAGAATTCGGGAACGGTAAATGAGTTTGGAGCGAAATTTTCCAAGCGGATTTACAAGAGTAGCGCGCCTACTTTAGCTTTAGAAAATATACTTGTTATGGAAAATGGTCCGGGTTCATATCATTATAATACAGCTCTGGATAATCTTGGACTATCAAGGACACTTGTAACTTACTGGGACGAATTGCATATGGAACTCAACAGTGGAACCCAGTGGGAGCTGGTTATTGTTAATTCCTATAGCAATATACCTTCGAACGAAATACTTGATTTGCTCAATGATTATCAAGCAGAAGGTGGACTTTTAATATATGCCGATTGGGCTCTTTACAACTATTCTTCGCACTCTTTACTTACAAGTTTAGGTATCGGTTTCGTTTCGGATTTTACAACGCCTTTAAACTTCTATGCCGTCAATACCGGGCATGTACTTTTTAATAATCCGAATGATATAGACAGTCTATACTGGACAGATAACCAGTATAACAGAGATGCTGAGATTGTTGACGTTCTTCCTGGTGCGACTCAACTGGCTTATCTCGAAGGTTATCCTGACAATGGAGCAATAGTGCTTAATGCGAGAAAGAACTGTCTGTTCAATGCTTTTCAGTCAATGAACTTTAACGTAGATGATGATGGCGATGAAAAACTCGACATTGTTGAACTTATAGAGAATGAGATTAGGTTCCTTTCGATGCGCTGGCTTTCGGTTGATCCATTCTCTGGCACCATTCCATCAGCCGATAGTGTACTTGTAGAAATTACATTTGACGCTACCAACCTTTATGGAGGGAACTACTTTGCAGATATTATCATTACCAGTAATGACCCGGATGAGCCGAGAGTTAGGGTTCCTGCTCATTTGCATGTAACTGGGGTGCCTGATATTTCTGTTTCGGAAGACACCTTAAATTACGGTATTGTTTTCACTGGTTATTCTGCAACTGACACATTAATTATTGAAAATGTCGGGACCGATTCACTGAGTGTTAATGACATCTCGTCTGATAATCCTGATTTTACTGTAGATGTAACTAATTTTACCTTGGACCCCGGAAAAACGCATGGTATTGTGGTAACCTTTACGCCCGGCTCACTGGGAATGGTTACGGGAACCTTGACCATCGATTGCGATGATCCGGATGAGCCAACTATAGATATTGCCTTACAGGGGGAATGTTTAGAACCACCGGACATATCGGTTTCGCCTGATTCTTTGAGAGATAGTCTGTTTACGGGCGAGACTTCAACCCATACTTTAACTATTTATAATACTGGCTTAAGTGAACTGATTTTTGATATTTTGATTGAAGGAGAGGGCGAGGCGGAACCTCTGGTATCTCTGAATACAAGAATGTCTATAGAGGACAAGAAGATAAATACTACGGGACCTCAAAAAAGTATAAGCGGTGAAACTGCTGCCGTAAATCAGTCAAATAGTCCTGTTCAATTATACAAATCTTCAAAAACAAGGGGAACGCAGGATATCGCGATACTTGGACCGGATGGCTCCGACAGTAATTTATATCTTGATGATATAGCTCGGTATTTGATAAACTCGGGGCAATTTTCTTCAGTAACAACTATAAATGGATACCTGGTTACCCCTACCTTAGCTGAACTGAAAACATTTGATGCAGTAGGTGCCTTTGGTTGGTATGGCTGGAATGACGCAGTTGCTGTTGGTGATATACTGGCGGATTATGTTGATGCAGGAGGTAATCTTTTTATTGCCTTTGCAGCAAATGGAACCGGAGGCGATTGGATGATTGAAGGTCGGTTTGATACTGAAAATTATTGGTTGATTTCTCCATATTCTTATAATGGAGGAACTTCCTATCATATGGGTAACGTTTATGAACCAGATCATCCCATTATGGATGGGGTAAGTACGTTAATTTCAAGATCAAAATTGAACAGCGGAACTTCTGTTAGTCCCGGCACAACTTTACTGGCGGAGTTCCTAGATGGAACACCGCTTGCCGCTATTAATAAAGTAGGATATAGCCGACGTGTTGATATAAGTTTTCCGTTTTTCACCTCCGCTGTAAGTAATTGGGGAATAGATACGACCTCGGACACAAAACTGTTGATAATCAATGCACTTGATTGGGTTATGGGTTCTGACTGGCTTTCCGAAAATCCCACCACAGACACTGTTCCCCCAGGTGATAGCGTAAAGATAGAAATAACTTTTGACGCAACTGGCCTATACGGTGGTGATTATTTTTCAAACATCATTATTGCCAGTAACGACCCGGACGAGCCGGGAGTTGTTGTTCCCGCTCACTTACATGTAACAGGAGTGCCCGATATAGATGTTTCAGAAGATACTTTAGATTACGGTATTGTTTTCGCTGGTTCTTCTGTTACCGATACGTTAATCATTTCAAATAAAGGAACCGATACGCTAACAATAAGTAATATTGCAACTGATTACTATAATTTTATTATTGATACTACAAATTTTACCTTAAATCCCAAAGAATCTCAGAAAGTTCTGATAACATTTACACCAATCTCACTGGGAACGATTATAAGAGTCTTAAGGATTTATTGCGATGACCCGGATGAATCAACTGTAACATTATTTCTGCGAGGGGAATGCTTAGAACCACCGGATATATCGGTTTCGCCTAATTCTTTGAATGATACTCTATCCGAAGGTGAAATATCCAGACATATTTTGGCGATTTATAATACAGGTGCAAGTGATTTGAATTTTAACATTACGATTGAGAAATCGGATTCATCTGGGGTAAAATCGGCAAAAAATAGCAAACAGCCTATAGCCTTATCTTCCTCTGTTATTCGTGAGTCTTCTATATTAAGCCTCGAAGAGACGGCCGAACATACACCTTTTGATTTCCACAGTACTCCTCGTCAATTTGCTCCACCAATGATATTTAGAGATAATTTTGAAGATGGCAATTATGACGGCTGGCTTAGCGGAGAAGGCTCAGGTACAAAGGAAGTTACGAATTCTACAGCCGCTAATGGAACAGTATATAGTTACCATGAGTACAATTCTCCGGACGGATACCATTTCAGCGGAATTTATCGCCAACTTGGCGCTGTACAACCTGGTTATATTAGTTTTTATATCCGTTCCGGGTCTACTACTACACATGATGCCTATTTTGTACTACAAAATAGCACTGGTTATGACGCAATCTGGTTTTTCGCAAAAGGAGGCGGATATCTTTATGTCAATTCAAATGTTGGTGGAGACGAAACGTATGCATATACCGCCGAAACATGGTATCATATCGAGTTTAAAAATATTGATTTCATTACAAAAACTTTTGACTACTATGTCAATGAAAACATGGTAAAGGCAAGTATTCCCTTCCGAGATGCTCAGTATATTGAAGACTTTGACCATCTGGATATTTACAATTTTAGCGGTGGTTCGCAGGCTTGGTGGGATGAGATTTTAATTTTGACAGGAGAGTTCCCTACCTGGGTCGTGGTTGATACCCTTTCGGGTACAATTTCATCAGGTGACAGTGTTAATATAGAGGTTACTTTTGATGCGACAGGTTTAGACATCGGCTATTATTTCGCAGAAATCATTATTGAAAGTAACGATCCGGATAATCTCCAAGTAATTGTTCCAGCTCATTTGCATGTACTTGGCAGCGGGATAGAAGAAAGGGCGATTCCGAAAGTCTTCTCTATTTCTCAAAACTATCCTAACCCATTCAATCGCCAAACAACGATAATGTACGGATGCCCGAAAAGTTCCAAAGTTGAGATTCGAATTTTCGACATTACGGGAAGGTTGGTAGCAACTCTTGTGAATAGAGAAGTCGAAGCCGGATATCACGAAGTAATCTGGAACGGATGCACCGATTCCGGCAATAAAGTTGTAGGTGGTATATATTTCTATAAAATGAAGACAAGTGACTTTATGGCAACTAAGAAGATGATTCTTTTACGGTAAGCAGGAAAAAATTACATCATTTTCTACCTACAGGCATTATATATAAAGGAACCTCTTCCTTCAAATCCAGGAGTTCTTTAACCTTATCATCCCAGAAAGCGCCCACCACAACGGTCCCTAAACCTAAAGCTTCTGCCTGCAGGTAAACATTTTGAGCTGCATGCCCGGCTTCCATATATGTATATCTGATACCTCTTTCTCCATATTTTTTTGTTATTCTATCGTAAACTCCTGAAATTACTATATCTACAGCACCATTTTTAACGCAAGATTGATCGAGCGCAGCAAACGAAAGAGCTGATCTAAAGTCACCATTCTTCATTTTAACAATTTCATGGCTAAAAGGAAGATACCTGTATATCCCTTCTTGGAGCGAAAACACTTTCCCTACAACAGCAAAGATTTCAAGAGGATAAAGTGCACCGGCAGAAGGAACTGTTCTAAAATTTCTTTCTTTGTCTGTGATTCCCTGCACCGACCACAAAAGTTGTGAAAGCTCGCTTAAATCGATCGGTTTATTGAGATAATTTCTGATTGACCTTCTATTTAATATGGCTTCTTCAACCGAAACCTGACTTTTATATCTAGGCTCTGGTAGTTTTATTGTATTTTTCTTTCCGGGCATTGTTTCACCTCCTGAGATTCTTAAAAAAGTTACAAAAAAAGACGAAAAAGCGGCTAATATAACTATGATTTTCACAAATTTTTTCATATAAACCTCCCTAATTAATAATAAACTAATAAGATACTTTAGGCAAGAGTTAATCGCCTGAAAAAAATATAAAAACCATAATTGGTAACTTCCAATAACAATAATTCTCTATAACAAGCTTGACAAATCTGATTTTTTACTTAAAATTATAACATGAAAATTAAAGTTCTGGGAACAAGAGGTTCTATCCCGACACCCGGTAAGGAAACAATTAAATACGGCGGCAACACAACATGCATAGATCTGACTATAAACAGTGGAAAAAAAATAATCATTGATGCGGGCTCGGGAATCAGGCTTCTTTCGAAAGAGATTATTTCAAAAAAAATAAATCATATCGACCTATTTCTTACCCACTCTCATTGGGACCATATACAGGGCTTCCCCTTTTTCGTCCCCATTTATAATCCCAATTTCTCAATAAAGATATTCGCTGCTTCTCCCACCTATGAAAAATTAGTGGATATCCTCAAAGGTCAAATGAAACACCTTTATTATCCTGTTCCATTTAGAAAAATCGGAGCTAAAATCGAATTCGAAAAGATAAGAAAATCCGGTATTTCGATTGACGGTGTAAAAATCAGTTCGATATTAACAAACCATCCTCTCGACACTCATGCTTTCAAGTTTGAAGAAAACGGGAAAACATTTGTATTTATGAGCGATAACGAACTTGACCATCAGGATATTGCTACTGTGCCATATGAAAAACATCTGAATTTTGTAAATAACGCCGATATTCTTTTCCACGACGCACAGTACGAAAAACCGGAGATAGATAAGCATAAAGGGTGGGGACATTCCTCGTGGGAGCAAACTGTTTCTTTCGCAAAAGAAGCAAAAATAAAAATGCTTTACTTAACTCATTACGATCCGTCAAAAAAAGACAAACAAATAGATAAAATCCTAAAGATAGCTAATAAATTATCCGGCAAAGGATTAAAAGTAAAGGGCGCTCAAGAAGACAAAGAAATTAAATTATAAAAACTCCTAAATTGAACATTTAATTTATGTTTTATGAAAATTTTATTAGCAGATGATGATAAGAAAATATTAAGTTCACTTTCAAATATTCTTTCTCTCCAGGGACACCATTGCAAAACCACTTCAGATGGTTACGAAGCAGTTACTGAGTATAAAAAAAACATCTATGATTGTATACTTCTTGATATTGAGATGCCTATAATGAACGGTATAGAAGCAGCAAAAACGCTGATTAGCATAAATCCTGATGTATCAATAATAATGGTTACGGCATTCAAAGACATTGACATAATAAGAAGTACCATGCGAGTAGGCGTATTTGACTATCTTGTAAAACCCGTTTTCCCCGAAGAAATTGTAAGAGTCCTCGAAAAAGTAAAAGAAAGAAATTTTCTCCTGCAAATAAAAAAAGATTATCAAATAGAGTTGGAAAAAAAGATTAAGGAACAACGCGAAAAAATTGAAAGGAAAATGTTAGATACCATTACCTCTCTGGTCAATGCTCTCGAAACAAAAGATCCCTATCAGGAAGGGCACTCAAAACAGGTTAAAGAAATTGCTCTAAAAATTGCAGATAAGCTTGGCTATTCCAAAAAAGAAAAAGAAATGCTTGGATACGCATCTTTGATTCATGATATAGGTAAAGTCGGCATACCCGATTCTATATTAATGAAACCTAATACTCTAACAGAAAAGGAATATGACATAATGAAAAAACACCCGGAAATAGGTAACTTCATAATTAATCCAGCTATCGGAAATAAAAAAATACTAAACGCCGTCCTTCATCATCATGAAAGATTTGACGGTGAAGGTTTTCCGGAAAGACTAAAAGGGAAAAATATTCCCCAATCAGCAAGGATACTTGCTATTGCAGATTCTTTAAGTGCAATGTTATCAAAAAGACCCTACCGAAAAGGACTCGAAAAAAAACACATTATAAAAGAACTAATAACTAATTCCGGAACTCAATTTGATCCGGAATTAGTTGAAATAAGTCTAAACCTTATAAGAGAAAATAAAATCAAGTAAAAATTCTGAAAATTATTATACACAAATAAGTTAAGTCAATTTTTATTTTTCGACTAAAATCCTGTATCTAAAATTATAACCAAATTATACTTCGTCAGGTCGCGAAAATTCAATAGATATTTTCTTATCAACGACAGACACCTCTCCACCCACTCTACTAAGCGTTTTTTTCATGGCATAAAATGGGAGAAATTCAATGTTACCGGAAAGTTCCTGAAAAGCACTAACAGATAATTTGGTAAAAGAAGGAGAAACAAAACTGATAAGACAACTCTTATCCGTCACATTAACAGATAAATCATAATTACCGCCACAAAATTCGATCAAGGTATCAAAAACAAAAATGAGTTTTTCTTTATCTATCTCCAAAACACAAGAATTTTCGGTTTTTATATTATAATTCTCTTCTATAAATTTACCTATTTCCACTTCTTCCAAATTAAGATTTCTATATTTTAAATAAGGTTCATAAAGCATCTGTAGTTCTTTTGTTTCTTCGTCTAAATCATTAAGTATGTTTTCTTCAATTAATCCTCGCAACGCTACAATGAATTGCTGAATTCCTCTGACCTTATGATCTATTGTCGAAAGTATCTCTACGGTAACTATTTTGTGAAATTTTTCCATTTCTCCGTATTCCATATACAAAAACAATATACGAAAAAAACCCAATATGTCAAGAGCCAAATTAGGGAAAAACCTAATATTATTTTAATTCCTTTCTAATAACCTTTGTTTCGGAAAAAAGTCTTTCAATTTTTTTTCTGTAAGACTCATCTAAATCTTTATCTCTTCTCCGCATAACTTTAATGGCTGTATCGATAGCTTTATCCACCTTATATTCTTCCATGTCTCCCCCCCACCAGCTAAAAGGAGGTACATATTTAGGAGGAAAACCTCTTCCAAACAAATTACAAAAAGGTTCAACAATTGTGCCCGTATTAAAAGAGGTATTGATAGCGGTTTTCGAGTGATCTCCAATTATCAATCCAAGAAACTGCATACCTGTCTCGTAACGTTTTCCCTCTAAGACAACACTTATTTTACTATAATTATTTTTTAAATCGGAATTAGTTGTACCTGCTCCCAAATTCACCCATTCACCAACAAAAGCATGTCCAAGAAAACCTACATGCTGTTTATTAGAATAACCCTGAAATATACTGCCTTCAATCTCACCTGAAGCTTTCACTAACTCACCAATCGCCACAATATCCAAAAGACTTGCGGGCTTGATTTTAGAACGCTTACCTATATAAGCAGGACCTTTGACACAACAATGGCTTTCAATAACCACACCGTCATCAATCCAGATCGGAGCATCTTCCGCATTTAAAACAACGTACTCCGCAAGCTCCACACCATTACCTATATAAACATTTTTCTTATTTCTTATACTAACAAAATTCCCTATCGGACTTAAAATTTCACCTAAAGACAAATCTTTACTTAAGTCCGTATTCAATCTTTCCGAGAGACCAGCTATTACGTCCCATATAAAATTATAAGCAGGTATTTCCTTTGTAATTACATTGAACCCACTAAAATTTTTATCTTCAATAATTTTATTACCTCTGTACCCAAGAATATCACCGTCGTTATTAATAACACATGTATTTCTGTCCAGATCATTAAAAAAACTAAAGTCCCTTAACCTCGCATTCAAAAAAAGAGTATCGTCCTTCACTTTAAATTTGTCCCCGTAATCCTTTCTTAAAGAAAGGGTTGACGGTTTTATCTTGAATTGCAGAAACACCCTTTCTTTCTGTGTCCACCTACCGGTCCTGATCTCATCGACTGTACGCAATCTTGCAATAGGAAAGAAATTGCTGACTTTTTCATCCTCAAATAAAACAATCTTCATAGTTGTATTTTATTGAATTAAGAGCATAAGTCAAGGGTTGAAATCGGCGGTAACACCCATTCTTATGTTATAATATGTTTCTCCTGAACTAAGCTCATGAATTTTTCCGTTTATCACGAGATGAACTTTCTCGGTAAAATCGAGGGTAATGGAAGAATTCAAATCGTAAAAAAATCCTGGTGGATAAAGATCGTTCATCCTATAAGAATTAACGTTCCCATCAGCATAATAATTATAGCCTAGGGTGACCTGAATCAGGCCGTTTTTTTTATCCCCGGAAATCATGTATCCTAAACCTATAATTGGGGAAAAAAGAGTATCTTCTCCTGTTGTAAAGAGACCTTCTAGTTTAAATTCGATGCCCTTCTCATTCCAGAAACTTATAAATCCACCAAATTTATCTTCTTCCGAGCTCCACTCCCTTGTTAATCCCAGTTCCTTATAGCCACTTGAGCTGTTTTCCCATCCAAAATCAATCTTTTTGTAATCGCGGTCAGGAAAACTCAAAAAGGCTTCTCCGTTATTGGATTTAAAATTTCCTTTAAAAAAGACTTTATTTTTGCTTTCCTTAGGAAACTTAACACCTATTAAACCATCGTTTGTAGACGCCAGTCCCGGATTATACGTCGAATTAAAGTATCCGTTGAGTATAATTGCCAGCTCGCTACGAACAGAAATGCTTGCCGAGTATTCTTTCGAGTCTCTTTCCTCTCCTGTATATATAATTCTTTGAACATAATCTCCGTATGGATTTTCATAATAAGTATTGGAAGTTGAATCAAACGAGTAATTCCCCTCTCCGGGATTTACATTTTGATAATATTTTTCCCAGATGCTTGCCTTCTTTCTGGAAACATTAAACTGACTCCTTAAATGGAAATCATTTAAATTAAAATTCGTATTTAGAGTACCATTAGTAATTACTTTCATTTCCCCGGAACTCAAATGTTTCCTGTAAATTTGTGATGCAATTAGCGATATTCCTCTGTATTTAAAATCGGTTTTTGCGGAATAAACTTTAGCTGTGTCTATCTGGTTTCTGCCTTCCAAGCCGTATGCCAGAGCAAGATATGAACTGCTCAAAGAGATTTCCTTTTTATAATCATCTTCTCTCTGAAAATTCCTATAAAAAACTTCATAATTATTTAATTTAAATCCTCCTTTCAAATCTTTTCGGTAGTCCTTTATGTCTTCCCAATAGAAATAAAAAGGTAGGAAACTGAGATTTATTTTATCTTTACGAATAGAATCGGCTTTCCCATAAGTATAAGAACATTTAATCCTTGAATTCGGAATGAGCTTCACTCCGCATTCCAAAAAATCAGAAGGGAAAACAGCCAGTTCCCAGGTTTTCAATAAATCCTTTTCTCCTTCCCATTCTCTCGTAACAAAATCAGCTGTCTTTTTAGAATAATTAATAGAAAAACTTAAAAATCGATAGGGATTATAGTCGGTATCAATTTTTGCATTTAAACCATCCTTTTCTAATCCTCCGACAGGCATTCTAATTCTTCTGGCTTTAATATCACTCGATACAGCAATTTTTTCTGATTTCTTATTTAACCCAAACGAAAGAAGGTTATCCTCTTCTCCAAGAGGGACTTTCCTTTTAACGGAATATGGGCCGTCACCTGTCCATAAAAAATAATGCAAAGAATCTACATATAAATATTCGCCATTTCCCTCTCCCACCCAATCAAAATACACTTCATATGAACCATTTTTATAACCTTCATAAACAAAAATAGAATCTTGCAGTTCGTAATCGCCATTGCCTTCTCCGACATCCACAGCCGAATAACGATACCCGAAACCGGAATCAGGATAGGACTCTATTAATTCTTTCTCCGAGAAGTCTTCTTTCCTTGTAAAAGAAAGAGAATAATCTCTATTTTCAAAACCGGTTTTATAGAAAACATTACTTTCCCCATAAATGCTATATTGAAAAAGCACGAGAACCACTGATTCGTTATCAAGGAAAACAGAAGGATTAAACGTAAGAGAATTTTCCGAGTAATTTATTACGTAATCTTTTTCTTTTCCGTTTTGCAATAGTCTTCCGTCGAGCCAAACCTGTTCGGATCCTCTTACTATTGAAATGCCGCTTATGTTTTCTTCGGAACTGATTTTGTAAGGACCCTGTTTATTCTCGACGGTTTTAAAAGTGTTTTTTCCGTATTTAGCCTTGGAAATCCCCGCGACTCCGGATATATTTCTCCAGTTAGAAGATACTCCAAGTAATCTTTTATCTACATCTTCATCAACAGTCACAATGTCACCGATTCTAAAAGACATATTATCGGAAATTGCTTCGATAAATATTTCGTCTATTTCGCGCAAGTTCTGAGAAACCGCCCCTTTAGGAATATTTTCATCGGAAAGGATTCCGGAAACATCAAACTGCCCGGCCCTCCCCCCTATTTTCATCCACAAACTCTGGCTTATGTCTGTTCCGCTTGATTTTACATCCACAAACAATCCTTTGTTTCCATTTATAATAAGCTGATTTTTATCTTGAGGTTTTAAGTCCTCTATAATCTCCGCATTGGAAGGTTTTATTGTATCGGATATCCATCTTAAGTAAGTTTCATTCAAAACAACATCCAGATGTGAAAATTTAAATTTTATCGATAATGAACATTTCTCTTTAATTTTCAATTTACCGTCTCTATAATTTATTATATAAGCCGAATCTCTTATCAGCAGTTTCTCTCCACACCACAAACTGTCAGAGCCTTTAATAACAAAGGAATAACCAAGGTTAATCACCGATGTATCCGGCGAATCAATTATTAATATTTCAGATGATATGGAAAACAATAATAATATCAAATACAATCATAACTCCATCAGTGAATAGAATTATAGACAATATCTGCCAGTTTTCTTCCGATTCCCGGCACTTCATTTATTTCTTCTTTAGACGCCGCAAGTATTCTATCTTTTGAACCAAAGTGCTGTATTAAAGAAACTTTACGCTTATAACCTATACCTTCAATCTCATCCAATTCCGAAAGAGAGAGTTTTTTCCTTCTGAGTTTTTTATGATAATTCAAAGCAAACGAATGAGCTTCGTTGCGTACCCTGATTAACAGTCGTAATGCTTCCGACCGGAAAGGTAAAGAAATAATTTTTCCACTCGGTAAATATATCTCTTCAACTCTTTTTGCAAGAGCTATCACAGGGATTTTCAAAGATGTGATTTTCTCAATCACTTTAATAGCCGAATTTAACTGAGTTTTCCCTCCGTCAATTAAAATCAAATCCGGTAAATCTTCTTCGGAAATCAGTCTTTTTATTCTCCTGGAAACAATTTCTCCTATCATCGCAGGGTCGTTTATACCTTCAACACTCTTAATCTTAAAACGTCTATATTTTTCCTTCACGGGAAATCCATTTATAAAAACAACACACGAACCCACGGAATCGGAACCTCCAATATTCGAAATATCAAATCCTTCTATTCTAAGAGGAACTTTTTCAAAAGAAAGAATATTCTGAAGTTCGACAAGAGAACTATTCAGTCCTCTCACGGGATGCAGAAACTCTCTTTCCAGTTCAAGTTTTGCATTTTTCATAGCCATCTCTATTAATTTTCTCAAATCGCCTCTTTCAGGTATCCTGATTTTGGAAGGTAAAAGCTGTTCCAACAGAACCCTGTCCTCTATTTTAACCGGAATCAAAATTTCTTCGGGAATATATGAAACTTTAAGATATTTCCAGAGAATAAATCTACGTATATAGTCCCCTAACGACACATCTTCACCCGAACGAAGAACATATCTCTCCGTGTTAATCAATTTCCCCTCTCTTATTTGAAAAAGAAAAATAGAAGCCATTCCAGATTTATTACCGATCCCAATAACATCTCTGGATTTTTTATCTTCAAGTACCATACGCTGCTTTTTTGTTAAATCCCGCAGGCTCATAAGCTGGTTTCTATAAATGGCAGCCATTTCAAAATTCAATTCTTCAGCAGACTTTTTCATTTTTTCTTGGATTATTTTCTCAAGTTTCTTCGTTTTACCCCGAAGAAAATCTATTATTTCTTCGATAAATCCTCCATATTCATCTTTTCCGATTTTTCCTATACAGGGACCAATACATTTATCGATATGGTATTGAAGACAAACTTTATCCGGTAAATTTTTACCTCTACATGTTCTGACAGGAAAAAAATTTCTAACTGTTTTAAGTGATTTTTTGACAGCCTTTACATCCGCATACGGTCCAAAATAAAGAGAACCGTCATTTTCGATCTTTCTAGTATAAAAAATAGCCGGAAATTCATCTTTTATTGTTATTTTTATATATGGATATCTTTTATCGTCTTTCAATCTTACATTATATTTAGGCTGATGTTCTTTTATCTCATTTTCTTCCAGTATTAAAGCTTCCAGTTCGTTTGAGGTAGCGGTATAATCCAGAAATTTTGCTTTTTGTATTATTCTATTTTCCTTTATAGAGTTTCTGCCGGTAAAATAACTTTTGATTCTCTTTCTCAAATTTTTCGCTTTACCGATATAGAGTATCTCTTCTTCATTTCCGAAATGATATACTCCCGGAAGTTCAGGAATATCTTTTAATGAAATCTCTATCATGGATATAAATTAAGATTATTTCTTATCCTCCGCAAGTCTTAACTGAAATTTAACCACGAGATTACACAAGATTAACACCAGATTTTTTTGTTGTTTAAAACCCACCCCCATCCCAAATATTTCGACAGGATTAACAAGATAAACAGGATATATTTTTTTTATTTTAACCCTCCAAACTTCCCAACCCCTAACTTCCTAACTGATATTTCACACAGAGTCCACAGAGAAAAAAAACAATATTTTTTGTTTTTATTGACTCGCGACCAGTGACTAATGACAAGCGACTGCATTCCATAATGCGGTTGACAAACGAAAAAGAACAATTATTTTAACAATCAAGAACTCAAAAAAAGGGGGAGTAGATAAGATTATGGAAATTACCATTACTTCCGATTATGATGAGATGAGCAGGGCGTCTGCTCGAATAATTTCAGAAGAGATTCAAAAAAAGCATGACCTTGTATTGGGTCTGGCAACCGGAGATACTCCAATCGGTACCTATAAAGAACTCGTAAAAATACATAAAAAAGAAGGCCTGGATTTTTCTAAAGTAAAGTCTTTCAATTTAGATGAGTACCTGGGGCTCGCTCCACTACACAAAAACAGTTATAACTACTTTATGTGGGAAAATCTGTTTAAACACATAAATATAAACCCCGAGAACGTTTATATACCTCAGGGAAATATGAAGGACCCCGAACAATTTTGTATATGGTATGAAAAACAAATTGAAAAAGTCGGCGGCATAGATCTTCAGGTACTTGGTATCGGTGCCGACGGTCATATTGCTTTCAATGAACCGGGGTCTTCTTTTGCAAGCCGTACAAGAGTAAAAGCATTGTATAAACAAACAATAGAAGATAATGCCCGTTTTTTCGACAAAATTGAAGAAGTCCCTCGTTTTGCCATTACTATGGGAATAGGAACTATTATGGAAGCAAAAAAAATACTCCTTATAGCAAACGGAAAAAATAAAGCCGAAGTATGTGCTCAATTTATCGAAGGACCGGTTACAAGTCAGATAACTGCAACTGCTTTACAATTACACAGTTATGTAAACGTAGTTCTGGATAACGAGGCTGCCTCAAAACTTACAAGAACCGAGTATTACAACTGGGTGCGCGATAACAAGCATTTAATCCAGAAAAAGGTAGGACGATAATTTAAACATTGAAGCAATTGAAAATATATAAGTGATTCATTTGTCAAAATAGAAGTCATATTGGATTTAAATTTAAATAATAGTACATTTGGACGTTTGAATTGTAAATAACTTGACAAACAAGAACAATTATTTAATATTATTAACAACACAAAAGGCTTTTCAATTATATAAGGAGGTAAATTTATAAACCTAATAATTTTATTTTTATTTGCTAATGATTATACGCCCTTCCAGTCGTTCTGGGATTTTTATACAGATAACAGAATATCTTCTTCAGCCTGTGGTATGGGTTATACCAGAGTAGCAAATAGAGGTAGCATATCAAGCACCTTCATAAATCCCGCTTCCCTATCTTTAGAAAATAAAAAGCAGCTCTATTTTGAATATGTTTACAAAGATGATATAGAATGGATTGCGGATATTAAATACAAAAACTTAAATCCCAATTTTTCCATTGGTTTTGGTCTGCCTATAAATGATTATTTCCAAATCGGTTTAACCTATCGGATAGAAAATTCTCTTAAGGCGGACTATGGAGAAATGCAGGGAACAGCGGTCAGCGATACAGCTGAAGATGGTTACATAGATACTGGTCTAATAGAAGCTTATAGAGACCTTAAAATCAGTTCTTTTTCAGTACCTATTGTATTTAAATTCAAAGATATGCTTAACATTGGAATCGACTTGAGTTATACCAATTTTTATTCGAAATATTTTCTGGGAACCGACGCTGACACTCTGGAAGCAGAATCTAATACTCCAAAAGTAGAATTCAATAAAATAAGACCCAAAATTGGAATCATCTTCTCCCCTTTGAAAAATCTTTCTTTCGGTTTAACTTATTTAGCTGAAACAAAAGAAGCTGTCATCATTGAAACTGATACCTTAGACCCTAATATATTCCCACATTCACCACCTTCGGGATAACCTATAAAGTTAGTTCTCTAACATTAAATTTATCTTTAATGGACAGTCATTTGTTTTCCAGTGGCTCGGTCGAACAAACTTACGTAAACACTGGAATAAGTTATGGTTTTTAAAACCTTTTTATTGGCCACTAAGTCACCAAGACACAAAGGACGGAGATTTCTAAATAAAAATAACAAATTAGCTGTCAGGCTTTGTGTCTTTGCGTGATGAAAATTTTTGGGTGGTGGTATGGGCTTTAAACTAAAAATATATTGTGCTCTTTGTGTGCTCTGTGTGAGATAAATTTGGTGCGGTGGGTCGGGTTTTAAACAACAATATAATTTTTTTTCTCTGTGTGTTTTTTGTTTTCTCTGTGTCCTCTGTGGTAATTATTTTAGTTAGGATATTAGAAAGTTAGGTGGTCGGGAAGTTAGAACAAACATAATATAAGGGTTGCGTGGAAGGGCTTTGTGTTCTTTGTGTCTTTGTGTGAGAATATTTTTGTTGTTTTAGGGTTGTGGGTGGTTCTCCCTTGACAAAAGCTTATATTTTAAATATTAATGAACATGCGAATTGGTTTTGGATATGATTTGCACCGATTGGTAGAAAATCGGAAACTTATAATAGGAGGAGTCGAAATAAAAAGCCCTCTTGGGCTTCTCGGACATTCAGACGGAGATGTGCTCATACATACTGTTATTGACTCCCTTCTTGGCGCTTTCGCTCTAAATGATATAGGAACACATTTCCCTGATACCGATGATTCTTATAAAGATATTTCGAGTTTACACTTGTTGAAAGAAACCATGAAGATAATTCCAGGTAAGGTTATCAATATAGATGCAACGATAGTTGCAGAATACCCAAAAATGGCTCCTTATATTTCTTCTATGAGAAAAAATATTTCGGAAGCTACCGGTATGGATGTTTCATCCGTTTCCATTAAAGCAAAAACTAACGAAGGTCTTGGATACGTCGGAAGAAAAGAAGCCATTGCCTGTTATTGCGTTTCTCTATGCAAGGAGGTAAGTAAATGAACTTTCTTTTTTTGGTATTATCGCTTACACCGGTAAAGGATTTCAAATATGCAAAAGGACTCTTTGAAGACGGGTTTTACGACCTTGCGGAAACCGAATTTGTTGACTTTATAAGTAATTATCCCAACAGCATATATGCTCCGGAAGCCGCTGTTCTTTTAGTCAAATCACTGAACATGCAAGGAAGCTCCGAAAAAGCAATTATAAAAAGTAAAGAGTTCATTTTTAAATACCCATCCCAAAAAGAGGATTTCCTTATCGAGTGGAGTAAAGCAGAGATAAAACTTGCCAATTACGATTCGGCAATAGAAGTAATAAACCGAATTACAGATAAAGATAAAAGAGAACTCTATCTTGGCGAAGCTTACTACGCAAAAGGAGATTTTAAAGAAGCCCTTAATCATTATTCGAAGTCGGGTCTACCATACAGCAATCTAAGTATAGGCTGGACTTATACGGCATTAAAAGATTACAAAAAAGCTGCATCGTTTTTTGCAAAAGCAAAAGGAGAGTATCCGGAAGAAAGCTCTTTCCTTTACGCTAAATCACTATTTCTTTCAAATAATAAAGACTCGGAAAACGCTTTTCTCTCATATCTTAAAGATTTTCCCGAAGGGAAATATACCGCTCGAACATATTCCTACCTTGCAGATATTAAAGAAAACGAGGGAAAAATCGAAGAAGCAATTCAATACTTAAAAAAAATTCCGCTTGGGGACCCTTCTCTTGCAGGTTTCTCTTATTACAGAATAGGACTCATTGAACACGAAAGAGGCAACTACAAAGAAGCGATAGAATATTTTGATAGCGTTGGCGAAAACGACCTGTATTTCTGGGACGCCCGGTACTGGAAAGCTTTAACTTTAAGTAAACAAGGCAATGAAAACGAAGCGCTTACAAACCTTATTCCGATAAGCAAAAGCAGTTCTACTTTAAAGAACGAATCACTATTTGAAATAGCACTGATATACAAAAAACGGGGTGATTACAACCAGGCTAAAGAAATCTTTAAAAACGTAGAAGGCGAATTATGGGATGAGGCGTGCATTGAAGTTGGAAATATTTTACTGAAAGAGGAAAATTACGTTGAAGCCTATTCCGAATTCATGAAAGTAGTTGAAATGGGAAAGGGAAATGTTAATCTTGCGTTATTTCAAGCCGCATTAACAAAGAAAAAACAAGGTGAATTCAATAATTCTCTTGGTCTTCTGGAGAAATATGAGCAGAAATTTCCCGGAGGTAACGAAATTGGTAAAGTTCATCTGTTAAAAGGTGATATCTATCAAAACCTTAAAGAATACCGGAAAGCAATGGAAGAATACAATAAAGTTGATACAGAAAAGTCTCCCGAACTGGCTCCCTATGTTCTTGAGGCAAAAGGATGGGCATGGATGGGGCTAAAAAGATATGATATGGCATTTAATAACCTTGAAGAATTATCTAAAAAATTTCCCGATTTTTGCAGCAGAGCCGAGATTTATTTCCAGCTTGGTAATGCAGCTTACGCAATGGGAGATACGAAAGCGGCTGAACGGGCTTTCCGTCAGGTACAGGGCGAGCGAAAACCCGAAGCCTTATTCAACCTCGGAAAGATGTATCTCGAAAACAAGGAATATAATAAAGCAATCGAAGAATTTGTGAATATAAAAAGAGATTTTTCCGTTTCGAATTACAGCGAAGTAAGTTCTTATTATATCGCTCTAGCTTTACGAAAAAGTAACGATTTAAGGGCTTCAAATGAACATCTTTATACGATGATTTCCGAATCCCAAGATGCTGAAATCTTGGTAGAATCTTTTTTGCTTCTCGGTGATAATTACTTCGACCAGGCTAAATTTGACTCTTCGTTTAAATACTATACCAGAGGATTCGAGATGACAAGAGAAAAGCTACAAGGCGCGGATGCGTCTTCCTTAACGATCTCTGCAGTCCGGGGTATTTTATTATCCGTAAATAAATCATGGGGAAGTTCACAAATGGAGAAAGAAGCAAAAGATCTTATAAGAAAATTAAAGGGGAGTAATTTAGAAGGAAAAGTTAATCTCCTTGTAGGAAGCATGCTTTTCAACTCCGGAGAATACAACAGAGCTATTAATTACCTGGAATATTCCAACGAGCCGGATAGTTACTACCAAGTGGGTCTTGCCTTTTTGAAATTGGGACGGAGAGAACAGGCAATTCAATTTCTGAATAAAGCAGCAAAAACAAATGAATTTAAGGATAAAGCCCTCCTGGAACTTGGCAGGATTGAATTTAATTCAGGCAATATAGAAGGGGCAAAAAAATACCTGGTCAAATCTTCGTCTAATGAAGCATCTCTTTTGTATGCGCTGTGTTTGAAAAAAGAGGGAAAGGAAAAAGAATCCGTGGAACAGCTACTGCAATTGAGAGGTAAAGTTGAGGGTCTGGCTTATATTGAACTCGCAAAAATCCAGATGGAAAATAAAGATTTTGCCTCCGCATTAAAAAATCTTCAAGAAGCTATAGCATTTGAACGCTCGGAAGCTGAAGCTTACTATCTTACCGGTCAAATATTAATCAATACCGGAAAGGAAGAAGAAGCTTTAAAAACGCTCCTTAAAGTTAAATACTTACACCCGGAAAGCGAGTGGGTATCCGCATCTCTTTTACTTTTATCCGAAATAACCATAAAAAGAGGTGAAAAAGAAAGAGCGTTGAATTATTTACAGGAAATAGTCGAAAGAGGCGATGAACCCTGGAAAACGAAAGCCAAAAACAAAATTTCAGAGTTGAAAAAATGAAAAGAAATCCGATTCTTTCCGTAATTTTCGTTTTCTCTGTATTAAATTTAAGTGCCGATATTCTGGATATACCCGAAGTAAAAGTATACGGAGAAAGGAAAATCGAATTTAAGACGATAAAAAAAGAACTCCTGCCGTTCGAAAAAGAATACCTGGAACCTGCGGTCACCAAAAAGAAAAAAGGGCTGCCAATTTTTGAAGTCCGCAAAGAAAAAATAAATATGAAAAATATTGGATGTCAAATACAGGGAAATGCCGGAACATACCTGGGAGGCCATCTTCTCGGTTACGCAAGAAAAAACTTATATCCATTGGAAGTAGGCATGAATTTCATTACAGGTTCAAAAGCAGTGGACTCATCCCTACAGGTCTTTTCAAGGACTTCCATAGAAAATCTTTACGTTAGTTCGGCTGTTTTGGGCAGAAAATCATTTAAACCTGTTTACCGATTAAATGTTAGCAACATTCACGATATTATCGATTTTGATTTATTTGGAATATATTCCGACTCTCTCATAGGAGTTGCCGATATTGACTTTAAATACAGTTACTTTCGATTGAATTTACAAGTCGAAACATCTATGAACTACAACGTAAAAGTTGCATATGAAGAATATCCGATTCAAGCCGGAATAGTATTGTTTGAGAATAATAGAATCTATCCTGAATTAGTTTTCTTTCTGCCTGTTTACGACTTATACATTAAAGGTAATTTATTTAATAAAACAGGTATAGCTTATTTATATTGCCAATCTCTCCCGTATCTGCCAGAATACTCATCTTCCGATACCTATTACCGCATCGAATTCGGTCAATCGACAAACATCCTGCCATTATCCCTGATTTATTCCCGTTATTTAGACAACTCTTTAAATTACATAGGTATAAAAGGCACTTACAGAGAAATATTTTTCGAATTCGAATATCCTTTGGAATCCGATTACGATTATATCTTAAGAACAGGATTAGGCACCGAATTCTCAGGATTAATATATGCAAATATTTTCGGGTATATGAACGGTTCGGAAAATTACTTTATAGGAGCTGATTTAGGATATAACTTAATGAATTACTTAAAAGTGGGAATAGAAGCTGATTATATTTACAATCTGAGCAGCGAAAACGGTTTCGATATAAGCGGATATGTCTTTGTTTCCTTTTGATATAGAGATATTCAACGAGCAAAAAGAACAAAAACAAAAAAGAGTTACCACTTGCACCAAGTGTGGCAAAAAAATGCAAATCCCCGAAGAACACTACAAAGAAGAACAAATAAAAACTCTAAACTTCGTATGTTCCGATTGCACCAACAACGAAATAGTAGAAACAGAAATACAATTAGAAAAAGAGATCATCTCAAAATCAGATATCAATCCGGATAAAAAATACAGCACGCCAGAAGCAGCCAAAAGATTGGGACTCTGTATCGGGACAGTCCATAAAGAAATACGAAGAGGCAAAATAAAAGCCGGAAGAGGAAAAGGAAAAATCAAACCCCGTTACCGCATTTCAGGAAAAGAACTCATTAAATACGCGAAGAACTGCCATAAACGACAAATAGGCGCTCATAAAACCCCCAGGAAGCGTTTCTCCGCCCCAACCCGCAGTTGTATACCCTTGATTTTGGAGTATAAAGATGAGTATCCTGTATAAAATTAAGGAGGTTTAAAAGTATCAGAGTGAAAAAATCAATTATATTACCCAAAACTAAAAGAAACGACCTTTAAACAAGGAGAGAGAAAGAAGAAAGAAGGCAAATCGAGAGAATTGTTTTAAATGAAAAAGAAAACTAAAGAATTAGAGTATTATTTTAATCCCTTGGTCTTATACTTAAACGATTTGGAAAAAATTGAAGAGTTCTTCAAAGAAGCTGGTTGCAATGTAAAAATTGAAACCGAAAATTTTGTCCTCGGGAATATAAAAGAATTAAAAGAGCAACTAGTAGATAATGTTTTTAATGGTTGGACGGTTAGCCAGTGTGTCAGTTAATCATTTAGTCTGTTGGCCTGTAGAAAAACTACACCAATAAATTTTGATTCGTGTTATTCGCCTGCCCCGTAAAGAAGAATGAGTGTATCGGGGTGCAATTCGTTGTTTCTTCGTTTCTTTGAATTCCTTTTTGGATTCTGATATATCATTTTACATTTTGATATTTGATTTTTACTTTCTAGCGGCTCTGCCGCTTACCCGCTTGACATTCCCCCGCTTTCAGCATATACTATAAATACAGGAGGTAAAAATGGAACAATCAAAAATCTCAATGAAATTTTATAAGGACGCAGATATGGGAAACCAAACTCAAGGGGCGTATTGGTTAAGTTTATATAAAAACGGCAAAAACATTAGTAACGAACCTTTTGTTAAACAAGACCTTGCACAATTGAAGTCTATTGCTCAAAAGAAAGGAGATTCAGGACACATTGAACTACACAAGTGGTTAAAAAATAACCGCCCTAGATTTTTTGAAAAATCCATTACAGATTCCGATCCGGATAGGATTGTTGTAGAAATCCTTAAATTTTTAAAAGAAATTTTATAAGTAGTATAAATGAATGAAAAAGCTAATCCCTATAATTCTATTTATCCTCTTCTGCACCTCTATTTTTTAAATTCATTTTTGAACTTTGATTTGTAATTTTACATTTTGCTATTTGATTTTTAAATTTCAGAAGTTTCCCTCTATCCAATTATAAATTGCTAATAAACGGTCGTGAATATGTAGAGTAGTATAAACTTATATTGTATTGACTTATAACCTCAATTTAATTATTATAGTATATATGAGGATTTATGAAACATTAATCGAAATAGGAATCAAATTATCATCAGAGAAAGATCTTAATAAATTACTCAATATAATCCTTGAAGACGCCTGTAAAATTTGTAAGGCTGATGCAGGAACTTTCTACCTGAAGAACAACAACAGCCTGGAGTTTAAAATTTCGCGTAATTTGACCCTCGAAGAAAAAATGGGCAAAAAAAACTTCCTTGAATCGATTTCTCCGCATGCTTTACCCATATCGAATAAATCCATCGCTGGCTGGAGTGCTCAAAACAAAAAAATATTAAATATAAAAGATTTGAACTCGATAAAAAATTGCCCTTACTGTCACAACACGGAGTTCGAGGAGAAAACAGGATACAAATGCAAATCTATGTTAACGGTTCCGATTATTGACAGGGAAGATAAATTAGTAGGCGTATTTCAGCTCATAAACAAAACGGAAAAATGGGAAGTAACGTCTTTTAAAAAGGCAGACGAAAAAATAGCCGAATCGCTTGCTTCACAGGCTGCAGTGGCAATAAGAAATGCTCAACTTACCGATGAGCTCAAATCCGCTCAGCTTGAAACCATATATGTACTTGGTGAAGCCGCCGAATATAAAGATAAAGAAACGGGAAATCACATCAAAAGAGTCGCCAGTTTCTCAAAAATAATCGCAGAAAATCTGGGACTGGATGATAATTTAATCGAAACGATTTATAAAGGAAGCCCTCTGCATGACATCGGTAAAATCGGCATTCCCGATAAAATACTCACAAAACCCGGTAAACTGGATGCAGATGAGTGGGAAACAATGAAAGAACACACAACTCTTGGATTTAAGCTATTAAAGGATTCTCAATCGGATATAATTAAAACTGCCGCCGAAATTGCCTACACACATCACGAAAAATGGAACGGAAAAGGCTACCCGCAGGGACTTGCAGGTAAAGAAATTCCTCTTTCAGGCAGAATTGTAGCTTTATCCGACTTCTTTGATGCATTGACTTCGGAAAGACCCTACAGAAAAGAGCCTTTTTCTCTTTCGGAAACATTTTCTATGATTGAAGAAGAGAAAGGTAAACATTTTTGCCCGGAGGTTACCGATGCGTTCTTCAGGGCGATAAAACACATCGAAGAAATCAGCGATTATTTTTCGAAACACACGGAGCCCACACACAACCACACCAATAAATTTAACAACAGAGAATAAAAAAATTTTTGTTGTTTTTCACCACACCACCCATTTTTTAACAACAAATTGCACAAATTTCACAAATAAATTTGAGAATAGTCAGTATCTGTTTTTTAAATATTCGTGCTATTCGTGTTATTTGTTGTTTCTCTTTTTTTTAATTCCTTTTTGAATTTTGATTTGTAATTTTGCATTTTGCTATTTGATTTTTGAATTTCAGTGGCTTTGCCGTGCTGAGTTCTTTCTACCTTCTGTAGTTAAAGAATGCGGCAGGATACACTTTTAGGCTCTTGACAATAAATTACTTCTATTTATTTTCCATTATATATGGAGGAACAATGTCATCGATTTTAATACCTGTACTGGTACTCGGAGGATTAGCGCTTGGGTTCGGAGCTTTCCTTGTATTCAGTGCTGAGAAATTTAAAGTCATAAAGGATAAAAGAATTGAAAAAATTCTTGAAATATTACCCGGTATCGATTGTGGTGCCTGCGGAGCTCCGGGTTGTGCTGCGTTTGCCGGTGGCGTAATTAAAGGGGAATACGCTGTAAACGGTTGTAAAGTAGGCAGAGAAGAAGTCGCTGGTAAAATTGCCGGAATCCTGGGCGTTAAAGCAAAAGACGCAACTCATGAAGAAGTAGCTGTGCTTTGTTGTCTTGGAGACTACGAAATAGCAGTAAGAATTGCAGATTACGACGGAATTTCCACATGTGAAGCTCTTGATTTAATGGGTGGAAATAAGGGATGTCAGTATGGATGCCTTGGACTCGGAGATTGCGTGCGTGAATGTCCTTTTGACGCAATTGTAATGAGCGAAAAAGGGTTACCATACATAATAGAAGATAAATGTACTGCATGCGGAATTTGTGTAGAAACCTGCCCGAGAAGACTTTTCGAAATTATTCCCAGAAATCAGGATATATACATTGCCTGCCGTTCTTATGACGACGCAAAAACCGTAAAACAGGTTTGTTCACGTGGATGCATTGCCTGTACTCTCTGCGTAAGAGTAACAGAAGACGAAATAATAAAAATGGACGGGAACCTCGCAAAAATACAGTGGAACAAGATAAAAGATAATAAACAATTAGAACCTGCTTTAGAAAAATGTCCTGCCAGGACTTTCGTAAGAAGATCAGAATTGAAAAAGAAACAAAAAAGCGAACGGTCAATTATAAATGTCAATTAACAATCTTATATTATATTTCAGGAGGAATTAATGCACAGGTATTTGCTGGTAATTAAAGACTTTTCTTTGCCTGCTTACGGAGTTATGGCAGTAATGGGATATCTCGTAGGTATGTTTTTCATAATGAAAGAAGCAAAAAGAAAGAAAATCGAACCTATCCTTTTACAATCTCTTACAATGTGGATTATTGTTGGAATGTTAATAGGAGCAAGAATATGGTACGTGCTGGAAAACTGGGACCAATTCAGTTCGAATTTTATTTCGATTTTCAAGCTCTGGGAAGGAGGAATGGTATTCTACGGAGGTTTTATAGGTGGATTTTTGGGCGGATTTTTATTTGTTAAAATAGCAAAATTACCATTATCAGAAATCATGGATATTGTTGCTCCCGGAATCGCAATAGCTATTGCCATTGGCAGGATAGGATGTTTTCTCAACGGATGCTGCTACGGTAAAGTTACAGATAGCTGCATTGGTGTCAGCTTTCCTTCAAGATGGTTACCTCCTGCATATCTAGACCAGGTACAAAAAGGGCTGATTTCTCAAGAAGCCCAGCGAAGCCTGCCGGTTATCCCAACACAACTTATATCAACCTTGAATCTTTTGATAATTTTTGCAATATTATGGAAAGTAAGAAAGAAAAGAGTCTTTAAGGGCTTTCTTTTCACTTTATTCTTAGGCTTATATGGACTTCATCGTTTTATAATCGATTTTTTCCGGCAGTATTCGGAAAACGCTTTAATACTCAAATATCTCACCCTCTCACAAGTTCTGAGTATAATTTTTATGATAACTTCTACCCTGGTCATAATGTTTAGCTATAGAAAAGACAAGAACCAAAAAGTAAAACCAAAACTCTTAAAAAATAATAAAGAAACACAAAAATGATTTTAAAGTTGCGGGTTTTAAGTCAATTTTTTCGAGTGTAACAACGATTGATATGATAATATATTCTCTAAACAGCCCAACACACCAACAGTCCAACGGACCAACATATTGCAAAAAGGAATAATAATGAGAAAAATATTCTCATTATTATTATTTATTTCCTGTGTTGTTTTCTCTTATAAAATTGAATTGAATAACGGGGAGACTATAAGTTCGGATTCGCTCCGGATGAGAAACGACTCCATTTACGCAATCGACACCGTTTTTTTAAGAAGTGATATAAAATCCATCATATTTGGTGCGGGAGATGTGGAAAAAGGTACGGGAGGGCTCCCCCAGGATATTAAAAAAATTCTTGAAGATAGAGAAAGATTAATAGTAGAATATTCCGATTTCGACGGAGTGGTTATGCTCGATAAAGGCATAAATACGCTCTTTTCTGACGGCACACGCAGTTATGAATATCACTTCCAAGGTTTGATTTTAAAAGATTCCAAAAGAACCTGGGCTAACTTCCAACGACAGTTTGACCAACAAAGAGAAAAAATGAAAATCGATATGGCAAGAGTTATAAAAGAAGATGGCAGAATAATACCTCTCGATATGAACAAAGTAACCATAACAAAACCAAAAGCAGATGATATGTTCTTCGATAAAGATAAAATAATCTCATTCAGCATTCCTGAAGTAGAAGTAGGAGATATCATTGAATATAAATACACAGAGGAAATTTTTAACCCCTGGGATAAGAAAATCTTTTCGATGGGATGGTTCTTCGGAGGGTCGGAACCGGTAATTGAATCGTCCGTCAGAATAATTGTTCCTTCTGAAATTTATTTAGGATTTAAGATAAAAAACGATGGGAATGTCAAAGTAGATTCTGCATCTACCGATTCAACGAGAGAATATGTATTCGAAAAAAACAATACCTTACCACCTATAGAAGAGCCCTTAATGCCGGTTACAGCAGAACTGGTACCTTTTCTCAATATTTCGAATCAGAAAGACTGGAATTATATATTCAACTGGTACGCCGATTTCCAGAAAAGCAGAATGGAAATTACCGAAGAAATCCAAAGAATTACCGATTCTTTGACAAAAGGTTTGAACACTCATGAAGAAAAAACAGCAGCTTTATACCACTGGATTCAACGAAATATAAGATATATATCAATAAAAGGAGCTGTGGCAAGCGGAGTCTCAGGTCATAGTGCTTCCCAGACCCTGGAAAACGGGTACGGTGATTGTACTGATAAGGCTATTCTCTTCTCTACCCTATTAAAAGCAGCAGGCATCGAAGCATATCCCGTCTATTTGCACACCTATCCTGCTCCTGAGTTAGTCAAAGAAATTCCTTCATTCTGGGGAAACCACGCTATTGTAGAAGTTTTCCCAAAAGAAGGGAAACCTTACTTTCTTGACCCTGTCTCTGAATATTTTCGATATCCTTCCTTTGCCACAATGGACCATGGAATGGATGCAATATGCGCACAAAAATCAAGGATTGACTTAATCGAAGTACCACTACCAGAAAATAACCGTAGAAATTACCAATACACAATCGACATACCGAAAAACGGCGGAGCTACGGTAATCTTTAAGTCGAATTACAACGGAAGTTATGAAGCCGGAATAAGAGCTTATTGGGAAAGGCTCGACCCCAGCGAAAAAAAGAGACAATTCGAAAAGATGGCAAAAAGCGTTTCTTCCTCTGCCCTATTAGTTGACTATAATATATCAAATATAACGGATATTTCCCAACCTTTAGAAATGACAATAAAATATGAAGTACCGGATTTTCTAAAAAAACAGGGCGAGTTATATGTATTGAAGCTTCCCGAATTGGAAGGAAGATATACGAAAGACGAACTTTCTCTTTCGACTCGCAATTATGACTTAATTTACGACACATCCGAAGAAATTGTCCACACATTTAAAATAACTTTACCAAATGAAATAAAGATTGTATCTGTTCCGGAACAGTTCTCCGGAAAATCAAAAAATGCCGAATATACAGCCTCATATACCCAAAAAGAAGATACATTGATATTTAAGGACGACTGGAAAAGAAAAAACCGTAAAATAAGTGTTTCCGAGTACAAAGATTATAAGACTTTATGCAATGAAATATTGAATTACGTAAAAAGACCTGTAATTATGCAACTAATAGGAGGAAACTAATGAAAAAGGTTTTTACTATAATAATTATTTCAATCAATATCTTTATCTTTTCTTGCAACCGGCAAGCTTTGAAAAACGAAAATGAATGGAAAGAAGATATAATATACACCGAAAAAGGCGAAGAATATAAATGCAGAGTGACAAAAATAACTCCTGATTCAATATACATAGCAACATCGGAAGGCACGGCTACATTTCCTCAAAAAGAAGTTCGCAGTATCGACCTGGCAAAGAAAAGAGAAGGTTATTTGTGGAAAACCGTAAAAGATATAAACGACCCTATATTATTGCAAAGTTTAAAAACCGACCTTTCGAAGTTCACGGAGAAAAAATATGTAGACATTTATCTTAGGAAAGAATTGAAAATAAAAAAAGATTCCAGTTATGCTTATTCTATAAGATGCATACGGGCTATTTTTTCCGAAAAAGGAAGAAGTTACGGGAATATAAGTTTTGAATATCAATCGAAAGAAGAAGACATCGAAATAAATTTCGCAAGGACGATAACAAAAGAAAGCGAAATACTTCACCTAAGAGAGAATGCTATCGAGGATGCCTCTGTTTATTCCAGAATACCGCCTTACGAGAACACTCATGAAATGAAAATAGCAATGAGAGAAGTAAAACCCGGAAATTTTCTTGATTTTAAAGTTACTATTTACGGAAAAATATCCGAGGAATTCCCATTCATTTTAGAAAATACTCTGGGAAGTTCCGGCCCAACTCTTAAAAGTATTATCAGGGTTGAAGCACCCAGAAGTTTTGATATAGCCTGGCAGAACTGGAAAACAGATTCACCCGAATTAAAATTCTCGGGCAGAAATAAAATTTTTGAATGGAAAATTGGCTTTCTCGAAGAAGTAGAAAAAGAAGAAAATGCGCCGCCAAAATCTTATATTTTTCCGAGGGTAGCTGCCGGACTTAAAAATGATTGGAATAAAATAGCCGGAGACTTCGAAAAACGCTTAAAGGGAGAATATACTGCAGAAAAGAAAGAACCGGAAGAGATATATAGTGAAATTACATCTTTGATTAGATTTGCAGATATACCTTCCTATGAATACAATGTTTATTCTAAAAATGTAGAAGAAATACTGGAAAACAAATTAGCAAACTCACTTGATAAATCCTGTCTTCTGTATTCTGCTTTTAAATCACAAGAACTTCCTGCGGAACTTATATTAGTTCGTTCAAAGACAAGAGGCGAATTAGCCAGAGATGTCCCGTCTTTATATCAGTTTGATGGTGCTCTGGTAAAAATGGGAGAAATCTTTCTCGACCCTTCATCAGAACTCAATCCATACGGATATATAAGAGCTGAATATCAGGGTACGGAAGGGCTTTCTGTAACAAAAAAAGAGTTCACCCAAATACCTCTATTCGAAGGGGATAAAGAAAAAACATCCGTAAAAAGGATAGTAGAACTCGATAAAGACGGCGATGCAGAAATAGAAGAGAAAATCAAATCTTTTGGTAATACGGCTTTGGATTTAAAAAGTCTCAGGTATCTACGAAAAGAAGAAAAAAGAAACATAATCGAAGATTATTTGAATAGAAACATCCCGGGATCCAATATAACAAGTCTCTCTTTCAATCACATAGAAGACGAAAACCCGGAAGTTGAAATAGATATAAGATATCAGGTATCCGGATTGGCTATAAAACAAGAAAACTTTTTACTTTTGAATATACCAGGTATTGAATATTCAGCCTATTCTGTCGGAGCAACAGAAAGAAAATATCCTATTTACTGGGGAAAACTTGAAAAAAAAGAAAATGAAATAATAATACATATTCCTGAAGGCTTTAAAGTACGATATCTTCCCCAGGAAATTTCCTTGTCTAATTCTTTTTTAGAGTTCAAAAACTCTTTAGAAAAGTCAGAAAAATCGATTATATACAAAGATTACTACCTACAGAAAAAAGAAATACTTCCCGTAGAAGATTACCCGGAATATAAAGAAATCATAACGAAAATAGCAGAACTCCCGGAAGAATGGATAATACTGGAAAAGAAATAATAGCTGCGGATTAACACGGATTTTCTTTTTGTTTTGACTCGAAACACGAAACCCGTAACTCGAAACCTTTATTTAGACAGGATTTACAGGATTTTTTAACTATTTTACAATTTTCCTATTTCGCCATTTTTCTATTTTAACTATTGACTGACGACTGATGATTTAGTCAATTCAACAATGCAATTTTTTCATAGGTGACCTGTCAATAAATACTGTCAATATTATTTTGGAATGATTGTTACAATTACCCTTTTATACCGCGATAACCGCGGTTTACCTTTGTCCGTAACTTTCAAAATAAAATGAGCAGTTTCGTTTTTTTCAACCTCAGGAACCCTCACGTAAGCCCCATGCGCATTCTCCGCTCCATCAACTTTTATCAATTTTTTATAAGAACCAGCCTCCGGATAGTTAAACCATAGGTAACTGAGATTATCTCCATCAGG
>CAZGBM010000002.1:0-67800 GCA_964523975.1 uncultured bacterium
ATTTGTATTTTTTAAAACCCTTCCCCCATCCCCAATATTTAGACAGGATAAAAAAAAGATTAACAGGATTTTTTATTATTTTTTCTCAAATCCCAACCCCCAAAACCAATATTCTTAAAGACCAGGTTGAAAAAAACAAACAATCTAGTTAAGATAATCCCGAGTAGAAAAAATGTTGTAAAAAGGATGGATTAGAAAAAATGAATTTGTTTTTTGGGCGATAGGATTAACTGTTTTTCTTTTTGCATTAAAAAAATTCGATTTAAGCTTTGCATACGCAATATGGGCCGGCCTTGGCATTATGGGTGTATCCGTTATTGGCATTATATATTTCAAGGAACCATACAGCACTTTGAAAATTGTTTCTATCTGTATAATCGTAGCAGGCGTTATAATGTTAAATATCAGTGATATATTGTTGAAGAAATAATTATATAGACTTACCATATCTTTAAAAAATACAAACTACAAGTTCTACATGTCCTACATGTGAAAATACGGCAGTAGGGTTGGGAAAAACAACAAAACTTTACTTTTTTCTCTGTGCTCTCTGTGTTTTTTATTTCGCTTTGTGTGCTCTGTGGTAAATTTTTTGAGATGGGTTGATTTTCAAATAATTAAAGTTAACTTACTCCTAAAAGGAGAAACAGGATGTGTCTTGCAATACCAATGAAGCTCATCAGCATCAAAGGAAACAAAGGCGTAGTAGAGCTTTCGGGCGTAAAAAAAGAAATTAGTCTGAATCTTCTGAGCAATGTTGAAATCGGAGACTATCTGATAGTACATGCAGGTTTTGCCATAGAAAAACTGAACGAAGAGGAAGCAAAAAAAACACTCGAAATCTGGGAAGAAATAGAAAACATTCAAAAATAATGAAATATATAAGCGAGTTCAGAGATAAAAAAATATCCCGAAAAATAGTCGATAAAATAAATGGTACCCTCAAAGGATACAAGGAAAAAATTTCTTTGATGGAGGTCTGCGGAACGCATACGAATTCTATCTTTCGTTCCGGAATTATGAGCCTCTTGCCGGATAATATAGAACATCTTTCAGGTCCGGGATGTCCTGTATGCGTTACCCCAAATGCATATATAGATACTGCAATAGCATATAGCCGTTTACCGGATGTAGTAATAACAACTTTCGGAGACATGATTAAGGTGCCGGGTTCAACTTCTTCTTTGGAAAAAGAAAAAGCATCTGGCAATGACATAAAAATTGTTTATTCCCCTCTTGAAAGCTTAGAATTTGCGAAAAACAATCCCGGTAAAAAAATAATTTTTCTTGGCGTTGGTTTTGAAACAACAGCGCCGTTGGTTGCCTCAACAATTCTTTCGGCATCAGAAAAAAAAATAAGAAATTTTTTCGTTCTTTCCGGACATAAAATAATACCTCCTGCGATGATAGCTCTTCTTACGAGTAAGGAAATTAAAATAGATGGATTTATCTGTCCGGGACATGTCAGTGCCATAATAGGAGAAAAACCTTACTATCCAATAGTAGAAAAGTTCGGTATCCCTTGTGTTATAGTGGGCTTTGAACCTCTTGATCTTTTGGAAGGAATAGAAATGTTAGTAGAGCAAATAACAGAAAAGAAAAATCCTTCTGTAGAAAATCAATATAAAAGAGTTGTACGTAAAGAGGGAAATAAAAAAGCACTAGCTATAATGAATAAGGTTTTCGACGTAAAGGATTCCCCCTGGAGAGGGCTCGGCACTCTCCCCAAATCCGGATTATACATAAAAGATATCTATTCGGATTTCGACGCGGAGAAACAAATCGATATTAAAATAGAAAAAACTAAACATAATCCAAAATGCATATGCGGAGAAGTGCTATGCGGAACAAAAAAGCCTTATGATTGCAAATTGTACGGAAAATCCTGTAACCCAGAAAATCCTATTGGGCCCTGCATGGTTTCGTCAGAGGGTACCTGTGCTGCATATTACAAATTCAAAAAACAATGACAAAAAACAACGAAATTCAAAATAAAAAAATTCTGCTCTCTCACGGAAGCGGGGGAGAAGCGATGCGTTCTCTTATAAAGGAATTATTTCTGGGTAAATTCGGCAATCCTGTGCTCAATGAACTTGCAGATTCTGCAGTTTTGCAATCAACGGGAAACAAACGATTTTGCTTCACAACCGATTCCTATGTTGTAAATCCTCTTTTCTTCCCGGGCGGAGACATAGGGACCTTAGCTATTAACGGGACTGTAAATGACCTTGCGGTAATGGGAGCAAAACCTCTCTACATCTCATGTTCCTTTATCATAGAAGAAGGCCTTTCCTGGGAAACGCTGGATAAAATTACCGATTCAATGGCAAAAGCAAGTAAAAAAGCAAAGGTACAAATTGTTACGGGTGATACAAAAGTCGTAGAAAAAGGAAGCGCCGATAAAATATTTATCAATACTTCAGGCGTCGGAATTTTACAAAAAAATATATTTCTTTCTAAAAACAATATAAAAACCGGAGATAAAATTATTATAAACGGAGAAATTGGGGCACACGGGTTAGCAGTAATGAGCATAAGAGAAAAATTTAAAACTGATATAAAAAGCGATTGTGCTCCTTTATGGGATTTAATAGAGGGAATGCTCTCCGTAGGCGGAATAAAATTTATGAGGGACCCGACAAGAGGTGGCATTGCTTCAGTCTTTTGTGAAATTGCAGAAAACGGTATGTTTGGGATTAAAATCATCGAAGAGTTTCTTTCCATCCCCGATAACGTGTCTTCTTTCTCGGAAATCCTGGGGCTCGATCCACTTTACATAGCAAACGAAGGTAAACTTATTGCGGTGGTATCGAAAAACAAAGCCTCTTCTATTCTTGCAAGTATGAAAAAACACCCTCTGGGGAAAAAAGCTTCCATAATAGGAGAAATTACCAAAAACAATAAAGGGAAAGTTGTACTTGAAACAATCATTGGCGGTTTCAGAATCATCGACCGACTGATAGGAGAACAGCTACCTCGCATCTGCTAACGGAAGCAATGCTAAAGAAAAAAGACGCAATAATTCTAAAAAGTTTTGACTTTGGCAACACAAGTAAGATAATTCATATATTGACATCCGATTCCGAGCGCCTTTCTCTCGTCGCAAAAGGAGCCAGAAGAACAAAATCACATTTTGCCGGTAATATAGAGCCATTAAATTTGGCTCAGCTTGTATATTACATAAAACCAGGTAAAGACCTGGGTACTTTAAAAGAAGCAAATATAAAAGAAGCTCATCAAAACCTTAAAAACGATTTGTTCCGACTAGATATAGGATGGAGTTTGATATGGATAGGGAGAAAAATACCTTCTCCGATGAATGGGCTTTTTGGACTAGAAAAAAGAGCTCTTAAGTTTCTCGACAGAGGGTTCAGAGAAGAAGTGCTCGTCTATTTCTTGTTTTCTTTGTTTAAGCTGCAAGGGATACCGCCTCAATTAGAAAAATGCGTGTCTTGCGGTTCAAAGAGATTGGATTTCTTTGACATTGATGCAGGAGGAATCAAATGTTCCGCCTGCGCACAAAAAAAACTGGTTTCTTTCAGAAATTTAGAGAAACCTTTCAAGGAACTCACAAAAGGAAGGCTTCAAGTTTGGAAAGAAGTGAACGAAAAAAACAAAAAAGAAATTCTGGATATTGTCTTTAAATACGGTATCTATCACTTGGGAGACTGGTTGAATCTCACAATAGATATTTTACCATTCGAAATTAAACCATAAGATCGCCAATTTTCCCAGTCGCCAAATATAGTAAGGGTCTTTTCTCCTTCTCTGAAAGAATAAGGTTCATGAAAGTGCCCCATTATTATTGCATCTATCTCTCCTGAAAATTTATTTGTGGCAAACTTTACAAAGTTACTTTCCATCAAGTTCTTATCCCTGGAATTCGTTTCCGAAAACTTAGATACAGCCTTGGCAATCCGTAACCCCAGTTCGGGATGTATCAAAGAAAAAAGTATCCTCGAAAATTTATTAGTTAAAAGAGTTTTTATCATAAAATTAGTATCCATTTCATCTCCATGCTGTACCAATATTCTCTTTTCGCCTATCTTAACTATCTCGGGGCCAGGATGTTTAACAATACCAAGTTCCTCGAAAAATCGCCCTATCCAAAAATCATGATTGCCAATCCAGTAATGTATGTTAATACCTTTCTCTATGGTTCTTTTCAGTTCAAAAAATATATTGAAAAAACTCTTAGGTATAAAAGATTTATATTCAAAATAAAAATCAAAAATATCGCCGAGCAAAAACAACTCGTCTCCTTCCTTTCTGACTTTACGAAGAAAAGAAAAAAAAGACTCAATTTCTTCCTTTTCTGACCAGTCCTGGAAGTGAGTATCTGAAATTATAAATACGGTTTTATTCTTCGGTATTTCCAGCATTTTTCAGCCACAGATTATACAGAGTTCTTAATTGCCTCCAAACACCTATCTTTTGGCAACAAATTGTCCGAATTTCACAAATGAATCAGGTATAATCACTTTTATTAATATAGAAAATAGAGTTCACCTTTTTAATATTTGCGTTATTCTTCTAAATTAGTTGTTCCACTATTTTTTAATTCATTTTGGAACTTTTTTCTTTTTGAAGTCTTCTTTTTTTCGGTAAACTATTGGCTAAATTCTTCCTTCATTTCGCCAATAATTCCTATCGCTTCTTCAAAATATCTTTTCTTAATAAGATCGTTTAGCAATTTAAGGTATTGCTCTTCTTTGGAAAGAGTTCCTTCTCTTTCATCTTTTCCTTCCAGAGAAATCGGACTGGCTTCTGAAGATTCTTCGAAAAGGCTCTTTTCTTCGTTATCAAAAGCATCTAGAATACCCTCTTCTTTTTCTCCCTCTTTCTTTCGACTCTCCTCTCTTTTAAAAATTTCCTCAAAAGGAGATTTACTCTGCTCCATCAAGCCTCCTTCTTTTTGTATAAATTAAGCTTCTCTTCCACATCTTTTAAAGTGGGGTCAAGCTCGATAGCCTTCTCCCAGTTTGAAATAGCTTTATCAATCATTTCCTTCTGTTCATAAGAATAACCCAGATTCGCAAAAACAACAGCCTCTCCCTCATTCTTTTTACTTGCTTGTTTGAAGATTTCAATTGCCTCATCAATATTTCCTCTTTCAAACATTATGAACCCTAACCCGACTTGCGCCTCAAGCACATCGGGCTTATCCTTTAAGACCTTCTCAAATATCTTCCGTGCATCCGCTTGTTTGCCTTCCTTCGAAAGGGCAATAGCAAGATTCGTTAATATTTCTACAGAAGAATCCTCCAGAAGCACGGCTTCTTTTAGTTGCCGAATCGCTATTTCTACCCTGCCGCCATAAAAGTTTTTAACAGCCATGTCATTAAGACGGCGCGCTTCTTCTTTTTTCTTCCCCTTTTCAAATTTTTCTCTCTCTTTCTTAATATCTTCCACATATTTTTCAATTGAAACGGACAGCTCTTTCAATCCCTTCGAAGACTCTTTGAACTGTAGATACATTTCCCCAAAAACTTTTTGTAGCGCTTCTCTCAGAGCACTTATTTCTTCCTTGAATGACCCTTCAAGCTTTTCAAAAACTTCTCCGATATGAGAAATACTACTGCCTAAAATATCCACAGAGTTGTCAACTTTATCTTTCAAAGTCTTTTGAAGTTCATCAATCTTTTCTGCCATTCTCTCGGGACTGTTTTTAACGCCATCCGAAATTTTATCCATCCCGGATTGAACGACTTCTTTAAAAGAAGAAAATTCCTTTTCAAGTTTATTGTCCAAATCCTTTGAAAAATTTTCAAGAATCGAAGAAATTTGTTCCAATTTTACGTCAAGCAAAGACCTTAATTCATAGAGATCGTTATGTTGAGATTTGCTTATATTCCTAAGAACCTCACTTATCTCGGTTCTACGATTAACTATCCCATATGATGAACTCCCTTGCTTTTTTTTCTCCTGTTCCGGTTTCTTTGTTTCCTGAAATCTGTTCTTTTCATCTATGTGTCTGTCCTTATCCTGTTTTTTCTCCTTCTCCTGCTTCTTTTCTTCCTTCATAAAATATCATCTCCTTATTAGAGGTCTTATTCTCCTATACTTTTCCGTCGCTTCTCGTAACATCACCGAGATATAGGAATTCTTCTTTGCTGGCTCCATTTCTGTTTTTGAAAGGAGGCTTAAAGCAAGCTCCGTATTTCCACTATGAAATGCAAGGAGCGCTCTCCTTTCTGCAAAAACATCTTTATTTTCCAATCTTGAAAGACGCTGATAAGCACCCCAATAATCCTTTGTTTCTTCCTGTATAACACTCAAAAGTATTTGCTCTTTTTCTTTGTCTAATTTCTTGGTTTCCTCATAAGCTTTGTCGAACTCTTTTAATTTTAGGTATAAATAAGCTCGTTCCTCCGCAGAATCCGTCATTTTAATTTTATCAAGCAGTACCTGTTTTTTTACTTCTTCTATTTCTTTAACGCTGACTTTGCTTTTCTTACCGAGAAACCACAGGAGAACCTTTTCTTTACTACCCGGTTCTTTAAGTTTACCCAGATAAAATCCGGCTTTTTCGAGATTGCCGGAAACAAAGTAAAGATAGGCTCCTTCGGCGACAACGTCTTCTTTATCCGAATTTTTTTCGAGCAATTGTTCATATAAAGGTAATTGCTCTTTCGTTTCTATTTTTTTTATATAATTAATTGCCGTATCCCAATCGGAAAGAGCAAGACTGATTCTGACAAGCAAAGGCACCATTTCTACATCGCCGGGCTCAATAAATTCTTTCAGCTTCTCGGCAACCTCCGGATACTCGTTAAGCAATTCTTCCATTTCGACTTTACTCTTTTGCCTATCTCCTACCTGATAACGAATCTTGACAAGTATAATGCGCAGAGGTAAGGGAAGCTTACCGCTGAATAAACTTTCGATTTCCCTCAACAAATATTGTCCTTTTTCCTCGGAACCATCGAAGAAGTCTTCTACTATACCAACGAGAGGTGCGTTACGTTCTTCGTTTGCGTATATTTTCAATAATTTTCCGACCAATTCGGTTGACAATTCGACTTTAGGAAGTAATCCGTTTATCTCTTTTACTACACTGTCTCTCTTTTCTTCATTCTCCCAATAGGCTTCGATAAAATATTCCAAAGCCTTGTCTACATGACCTAAATCTTTCTCGATATCTGCTCTCAAAACAACTATATTTTTTTCGATATTTGGATCTTCAAATTTCTCCAGCGCCTCTACAGCCAAGATTTTTAACTTTGGGTCAAAACGGATCCCTTTTTCTATCTCTTCAATACCGGAGAGATCTTCCTTATGAAGTTTAACTTTACCGTAAAAAATCCTAAGTGCAGCATGAATAGGAGCAATATCGACAAGCTTTTCGCATTCTTCCTGCATAACCTCAACCATAGAAGGCTTTTGCCGAAAAGTCTCGTCCAAACAGGAAACCGCTTTATCAATATTACCTGTTTCTCTATATAGTTTATAAAGAGTCATTAGTGTTTCGTATTCTGCACTTCCCTCTTTTTTTATCTCTTCAAGTACTTCGATTGCCTGTTCCGAAAGAGAATCATCCAGTCCTATCGCCCTTCTTACCAAACCCGCTGCATTTGATAATTTGCCGATTTTTGCATTTGCTCTTGCCAGAGAAAGCATTAATTCCGGTTGTTCCTCCAATTCCAAAGATTCTAAAACCTGCGACCCCCATTTAATAGCTTCCTCATAATAATTGTTTTGAATCAAAATTTTAGTAAGTGTTTTAGAAATAATTTCGTTATCTTTCCTCTTCTTCACTTCACCTATCAAAAAAGAAGTTACTTCGCCTACGTAGTCCGTAAACTCTCTGGCAGCATTTTCTATTTCTCTGCAACCCTTTTCGTACTCACCTTTATGGAAATACAAAGCAGAAAGAAGTTTCCGTATTCTCGGTTCATCTCGATACGCCTGCAGATATGTCAAAATAAATTTAAACCTTTCAGGGTCCTCATCTATAGCTTCTTTATAATATTTTTCCGCTTTATCAAATTCTTCCGCCAACCTGTATAATTCGGCTAAAGCAAAGGGATATGTAAAAGGCGGGAACTCCTTCCTGTCCAGATTTTTGTAAAATTTAAGAAATTGTTCGGTAAATTCCGGCTTCGATTTTACCCTTTTATCAAACTCGGTAAGCATAACAGGTATATAATCGGTTTCCTCTCCAATTATCAAATTGACTTTTTGGGCAATCTCTTCAGGCTTTTCGGGAATCTGAAGCATTAAAGAAATAATCTCGCCTTCTGTACTTACAGGATTCTCTTTTTTAAATTTTTTGAGTTCTTCTTTTATCTGTTCGGTTTTTTCGGAATCTAAAGACATTTCTTTGTAAATTTGAAGCGCTGCCTCGGTATCTCCTTCTCTTGAAAGCAATCTTGCCTTTAGTAGTAATCCTGTTGAAGGAAGTTCTTTCCCTTCGAACATCTGATTTAAATTCTCAAGTATTGTAGTTGATGACGTGGGAGATAGTTCAAAGGCTTTTTCTAAAAGACGAACAACTTCTTCTTTCCATCCAAGGGCGCTATAAACGCTGGCCATATTAAGAAAATTATCAATCTCTTCCGGAAGCTTTTTTTCAAGTTCTTTAACTTTTTTTCCTATTCCTTCATCTGCAACAAGAGAAACCGCAGAAAGAAATTCTCTTAGCCCTTCAGAATATCTCTCTTTTTTGATATAAGCTTCAGCTAACTGTTTATGAATTATCGGGTTTCCAGGATCTTTTTTAACCATCATCTGATATTTTTTTATTGCATCATCGACCTCAAATTCTTCAATAAGGTTCAGCGCTCTTTCATCTTTTCCTGTTTCTATCAACAACTCGCTCAAATAATCAAGAACGTCTTTCGATTCCTTGCTGTAAGGCGATAGAAGAACGATGACTCCATCTTGCAGCTCCGAACTTACCTTCACAGCTTCTCGTAGCTTGGAAGCTGCTTCAGAATAATGTTTATCCTTAAGCAAAAATTCACCTAAACCTAATTTCAAGTTCGCATCTCCGTAATTTTCTCTTTCTGCTCTTCTTAATTCGAGGGTAATATCATGCAGATCTTCAGGCTTTTTTTCCAGTATCTTTTTAAACACCTTCATCGTCTCTTCGCTTCTTCTTCCCTCGTTCATTACGGCAAAAAGGTAAAGATGGGTAAAGTCCCTCTGGTTAAATTCCGTTTTGTTATCAAGGATATTTTTAACAACCTGCTCTTCTCTATTAATAAAAGCTCCCTTGCTTTCTTCGCTAAGGTCCCTGAAAAGATCGTAAACTCCCTCGAAATCCATTTTCTCCGCCCATTTCTCCATAAGATATTCGGCCAACCGGTCTGGCTTGCCTCTCCCGTAAAACAAATCCTCTACTTCTCCAATAACTTTTTTCTTAGCTTCAAGAGAAAGAGCCGCTCCTTTCTCTGCCCAGACAATTACTTCATTTAATTTATCTATGGCATGGTATGTGTGCATAATCTCAAGAATGAGTGGAAGATCTGAATTATCCTCTCTTAAAGCATTTTGTAATATCTTAACGGCTTTGAGAGATTCTCCTTTCGCTGCTACCCTTCGGGCTTTATCAATTACATTAGAGTGATCACTAAAATTAAACATAACTTAAATTAAAATATAACAAAAACGAAAAGTAAGTCAAGAGTTATTTACTATACTACATTGTACCCCAAAGTCCAAACATTAAGTATCAAAATTTAAAAATGCAAACCAAAGTTCAAAAACTAATTAAAAAAATAAAGGAACAACTAATAACAAAAAGGTTCACTTTAAGTTATAACCTTTTTGATTTCGGGTATTTTTGCCTTTAAAGCTTTCTCGACAAATCCCTTCAATGTCATTTGAGCCATCGGACAACCTCCGCAAGCGCCTGTAAGTTGCAATTTTACCGTTCCGTCATTAGATACGCTCAACAATTTTACGTCTCCACCGTGACTTTTAAGGTACGGTTTAATGTCGTTGGCTAAAACTTTTTTTACTTTTTCTTCCAATTTTCCTCCCTAACCTATTTAAGGTCATATACTTTAGTATAACAAATAAGTTGACTCAAGTCAAGTGATTCTGCGAACCAGTTTATTGGTAAAATTGGTTAAGAGGAAAACTACAAGATTTATGTATTTTAGGATGGTTTTATGCGAAAAGTAAAAGGCGAACAACTAATAGCTTAGGGGTGTTGTGTGTCTAGGGTATTCTTCTCTTATTCTTGACATATTCGTGTTTTTGGTTATAGTTATTTTGTTTTTGAGCAAAATTTGAGCAAAAATGGAGGAAAAGTATGAAAATTTGTGTTATAGGTACCGGATATGTAGGATTGGTGGTTGGAACAGGCCTCTCCGAGACCGGGAATAAAGTTATCTGTGTAGATAGTGATGAAGAAAAAATACAAAAATTAAAAAACAATATAGTACCAATTTATGAGCCTGGGCTGGAAGAACTAATTAAGAGAAATCAAAGAGAATATCGTCTTTCTTTCTCCACATCAGTTAAAGATGCCGTTTCGATTTCGGATATTATTTTTATTGCCGTCGGGACCCCGGAAAAGGAAGACGGATCTGTAGATTTATCTCATGTATATGCTATTGCCGAAGAAATTGGGGAAGCAATGGGCAGTGAGCATAAAATTATAATTAACAAGAGTACTGTACCTGTAGGAACAGCGAGAGAAGTCGAGAAAAAAATAAAAAGTAAAACCAAAGCAAGTTTTGACGTTATTTCCAATCCCGAATTTTTAAAAGAGGGTAGTGCCGTTCAGGATTTTATGAAGCCGGATAGAATTATAATAGGGATGGATAATAAAAAAGTAGCCGAAAAAATAATGGAGCTTTATGAACCTTTCGTAAGAACCGGAAACCCGATTATTGTTATGGGAATCGAGAGTGCTGAGATGACGAAATATGCAAGTAATACGATGCTCGCAAGCAGAATATCTTTTATGAACGAAATAGCAAATCTTTGCGAGAAAGTGGGAGCTGATGTTGAAGAAGTTAGAATAGGTATGGGAAAAGATCCGAGAATCGGGTCAAAATTTCTTTTTCCTGGAATTGGCTATGGAGGGTCATGTTTCCCTAAAGACGTTAAAGGGTTGGTTCAAAAAGGGAAACAATATGGGCTCCCGATGAAATTCTGTGAAGGCGTAGATTTCGTGAACGAATCTCAGAAAAAATTAATCGTAAAAAAAATAAAAGCAAGGTTCAATAAACTGAAAGGGAAAAAAATGGCAATTTGGGGTTTATCTTTCAAGCCTCAAACTGACGATATGAGAGAGGCCCCTTCTGTTGTTACATTAAACCTTCTTCTTTCCGAGGGAGTTCATATAAGTGCGTATGACCCTCAAGCTATGGAAAATGCAAAGGAAATTTTCGGAGACAGAATAAAATACTGTGCTACGCCATACGATTGTTTAAAAGGAGCCGAAGCTCTTATCGTTCTTACAGAGTGGAATGAGTTTAGAAATCCGGATTTCGAGAAAATCGGCAACCTGATGGCAGGGAAGCTGATATTTGATGGCAGAAACATCTATGACCCTGTCAGGGTAAAAGATTCGGGATTCGAGTATTACGGAATAGGTAGAGGTTAACCCTCTTTTTTCCCCGGTTTATTATGGTAGTAGTAATATCCGTAATAATATCCGTAATATCCGTATTCTTTATTTATATCAACTTTATTGAGTACGTACCCGAGTGCCTTAATTGAAAGCTGTTTCAGAAGTTCGGAAGTTTGAGCTATTATATGGCGACTGGTTTCTCCGTAGGCAGCAACCAGTAATGTTTCTTCGACTTCAGCAGCCAATATTCTACTGTCGCTTACTGTCATTAAAGGCGGAGAATCAAGAAGTACTATATCATATTCTGTTTTCCATTTGTTCAGAAGTTCTCTCGCCCTATCCGAGTCCAATAATTCCGAAGGGTTAGGCGGTATTTTACCCGATGGAATGATTTTTAAGCCGTTTACGACAAACGGCTGTATATCATGTTCTTCATTTATGAGTAACTCGGTAAGACCTTTTTTCATTGTTATTCCCAGATATTTTTCTATTGCGGGTCTTCTAAGATCAGTATCGACAAGAAGAACATTCTTACCGGAGGACACGAATGAAAAAGCAAGATTGATGGCAATCATTGATTTTCCGGAACCGGCGTCAGGGCCGGTGATTAAAATCGTAGAAGGGAATCCTCCGACTCTCGATAATTTAATATTAGCGCGGAGGCTTCTAAAGGCTTCTGCAATATGGCTTCTCGATTCTATTTCTGTAAATACATAGAGGTTTTCCTTGGAATTATTTTTGTCTTTTTTATCGTTTTCAATAAGTGGAATTCTGCCGAGAATGGGTAATCCCGAGTTTCTGGTAATTTCGAACTCATCTCTGACTGCGGAATCTACATAATCTACGACAAATCCCCCACCTATCCCCAGCAAAACTCCGAGTATAAGAAACAATATAATTTTCTTGATTTTGGACATTGTGTTCGGCCCACCTGGAACCCGTGCAACCTCAAGTATCGAGATGTCGCCACTTTCTCCGACTTCCGAGATTTGAGCCTGCTCTCTTTTTTCGAGGAGCATAAGATATATTTTTGTATTTGCTTCTTTTTCTCTTTCCAACCTGGCGAGTTCCAGTTCTCTCTTTGGTATTCTGTTAAGTTTAGCCTTGTAATAACGTAAAGCTTCCTCTAAGGCTTCAATTCTGCTCTTGGCGACGGCATAATCGATAGTCAGATTGACGGATTGTTGCATAAAATCTTCCATCTGGACTAAAGGGTTAATAGTTCCTTCCTTTTGCAGGAGCTCCCTTGCTACCGTGCCCATTTTTTCTTTTAAAGATTGAATTGAAAAGTCGATTTTCTGTAATTTCTGGTCTTCGGGAGCATATCCCTGAATCAACAGATTCGCTTTTTCGTTTTCCAGAGCCGTGAGTTGTTTCTTCAAATCTACAAGTACATCGTAAGAGGTTTGCGAAGCTTCCGTAAGTAAATCTCTTTGTTGTTCGTTTAATCTGACTTTTATTGCGGTGAGTTTCTTCTCCAGTACCTCTCCCTCGATAGATGCTGCTTTCAGCTCCTTTTCTATACCGGACATCTGTTTTATGAATTCGTCTGTCTCGGATGAAATTCCGAGGATTCCATATTTTTCTTTAAAATTTTTCAATTTCTCTTCCGATTTCTCTAAGTCTTCCCGGAGATTATCTGTCTGTTCTGCAATGAAGTCATATGTGGAAAGGGCATCTTTTTTCTTGATTTCGATATCGAAATTTCTGTAAGTTTCGGCAAGCCGATTGGCAAATAACTGACTCATATAGGGGTTTGTCTCCGTAACCTTTATTTCAATGATGCGTGATTCCCCTTTTGCGCTCACTTCGATTCTTCCGTTTTCTATGTCACCCTTAATGCGAGAAAAAACCATTTCTCTATCTCTGATTTCCATCTGCTCGAGTTCCTTATCGGTGAAGCTGTTTGCGGTCTTTTCCAGCGCCGGATGACTTTTAATCAGAGATATATGATTTGCAAGTTCTTCTTCGGTAGGAGATCTGTAATATGTGCTTGTAAAAAGCGATTCCACTCTTTTAACGAGAATTTTGGAAGAGGACGTGAAGTTGGGAGGAGCATAAAAGAAATAAAAAATTGAGAGAACCAGAGAAACCACGATAATGCCTAATACTATTCCTCGTCTTCTTCTGATTATTCTGAAATAATCTTTGATATCAATTTCATACCCCTTATTCATTTTTTCCCACCTCTTTTTGTTAATGTTACTCCTTTTTTACAAAGGTAACACATTTCCGGTTGATAATTTTTAATATGAAGTTTAAAAACGGATTCTATTGGGATATCGATTTCTATCTTATCTGAAGACCGATCTATCATTACTACTGCGGACAATATCTTGCCTTTATCGATTGCTTTTATCGTTTCCGCAATAGAGTTGCCCGTGGTCAGGATATCATCGACTATTACTATCTTATCCATATCTTTTATTGCAAATTCTCTTTTTAACTCTCTCCCATGTTCTGATCTTTCGGCGAATGCGCCTCTTTTCCCGGTAATTCTTGCCAGTTCGAAAGCAATGATAGCTCCGCCCAATGTCGGGCCAACAAACCAGTCCGTTTCGGGACTCAATTCTTTCATCCTGTTGATGAATGGTTCCGCCAATGCCGGGTTTTCCAGTATGCGCATTTTTTCGATATATTTATCGGAATGTAATCCTGAGGTAAGCAGAAAATGACCTTCGAGCAAGGCGCCTGCTTCCTCAAGCTTTTTTTTGTAATCCATCTTTAATTTCCCCAATTATTTTCTCTGCAGCATTACGTATATTTTGGGCTTTGATGATTGGTCTTCCCACAACCAGATAGTCCGAACCATTCTTTATCGCATCTGTTGGGATAGAGAATCTTTTTTGGTCCTCATTCCCTGCTTCTTCGGGTCTTATTCCGGGTGTAGCTATGATAAAATCTCTGCCGCAATTCTCTTTGATTATAGTGACTTCTCTAGGAGAAGCCACTACCCCTCTGAGACCCGCGCTTTTTGCGATAGAAGCCAGGTTCAACACTTCCTCTTTTAAGGTCTTTCCGATGCCCAGTACGTCCTGTAAAAATGCTTCGTCAAGGCTTGTCAGGATTGTGACTCCCAGTATAACGGGCTTCTCCACTTTTTTATTCCATACGGCTTTTTGCGCCGCTTCCATCATTTCAAAACCTCCGAGAGTGTGCAGAGTCAGGATATCGACTTCCATATCTATTGCGGCATTAACTGCTCCTGAAACGGTATTCGGTATATCGTGTAGCTTTAAATCAAGGAAGACTTTTTTTCCTCTTTTTTTCAAAATATCGATGACCTGAGGTCCGACTCGAGTAAATAGTTCCAATCCCACTTTGTAGAAACTCACTAAATCTCCCAGTTCTTCAACTATAACCATGCTTTTTTCGATTGAAGAAACATCTAAAGAAACTATTAAAAAATCCTTTGCCTCTTTTTTCATTTTTTAATTATATCTCTCAGATTGTTGTATCCTTTCTCTTTCATCCAATATGATAAATTATCCAGAATTTCAATCGGTGCAAGGGGATTATTAAAAATGATGCTTCCGAGTTGAACACAGGAGGCCCCGGCAATTAAGTATTCGATAACGTCTTTATGGTTTGCTATACCTCCCGACCCTATAATGGGTATATCGACCGCATTTTTAATTTTATACACGTTGTATAATGCAAGAGGTTTTATGGCAGGTCCGCTTAACCCTCCCGCTATGTTTTTGAATAAAGGTTTTTTTCTATCTATATCTATGACAAGCCCGGGAAAAGTGTTGGACGATGTGACGGCGGTCGCTCCTCCTTCTTTAGCTGCCTGAGCTGTTTCCTCAATATTGCTGGCGGACGGGGATAGTTTAACGATAATCGGCAATTCGGTTTCATTGCATATCGCTTTGGTTATCGAGAAGACCATCTTAGGGTCTTTGCCGAAACTATCTCCTCCTTCTCTTATATTTGGGCAGCTGATGTTGACTTCGAGGCCGGCAACATCTTTGATTCTGGAGGCAATCATAGCGAAATCTTCGATTGTTTCTCCGAACACATTTATAAAAATATGAGTTTTTAATTTTGTTATTTCCGGCAAAACTTCTTTATTGAAATGTTCAAGCCCTTTGTTTTCCAATCCTATAGAATTGATAATCCCGCAGGATGTTTCTGCAATTCTTGGAGGGGGATTGCCTTCTTTTGGCTTCAATGAAACGCCCTTACATATAACCCCTCCTAATTTTCCGAAGTCAATTATTCTGGTATATGGTAAGTCCCATACTCCTGAGGCAAGGAGAATAGGATTCTTTAAACTGAGAGACGCCAGTTTCACCGATAGGTCAATCAAGTTCCACCTCATTTAGCGGAAAGACGGGCCCTTCCGTACATACAAGTTTGTATCCGTCGGTCGTTTTCACCGCGCAGGATTTACATCCTCCTATACCACACCCCATTATTTTTTCTATATATACATAGGATTTTTCGATTTGTTCTTTGGTCAATATACTTTTTATGCTTTTAATCATTCCGAGTGGGCCGCAAATGAAAATCTGTTTGCCGTTCAGTTCACCTTTATGTTTTTCTACAAGGTCGGGAACCAATCCTCCTTTTTCTTCCGTAATGGTTTTTACTTTGAAACCCCGATTCTTAAATTCCCGAATTGATATAAGGTCTTTTTTGCTTTTGGCTCCGTAAAAAAGTATTCCACCTTTCATGAAACCCGTCTGATAATAAATCGGAGCAATACCTATTCCTCCGGCTATAAGAACACCCTTGTCAGGAGGGCAAATTTTTTTACCCAGCGGACCAAGAACCTTAAGACTATCGCCTTTTTTGACTTCCGATAACAGTTCTGTCCCTTTCCCCGTCACTTTGAAGAGTACGGAAAGAGTTTCTTTGCTTACCTCGAAAAGGGCAAAAGGACGTGGCAGATACGGGTCAAGCATTGAAAATCCTATCATAATAAAATTTCCACACGCGGCAGATTTATACATTTCTCTATCCGTCAGCGTGACTTTATGATAAGATCCAAGTTTTTTATTTTCGAGTACCGGTAGTATCCTGAACGTAGTGGCCATAAAGTTCCTTCGCTCTTCTAGCGTATGGAGTATTTGGATATTTTCCCATCAGCATTGAAAAAAGATTGTTTGCTTCAGCTGAGTAACTTGAGTCTTCAGTTATATCTATATTTAAGAGAGTAAAGATTGCCTTTGGGGCGTATACGCTTGACGGGAATGTTTCATATACTTTCTTGTACCATTCAATACCCTTCATTTTTTCCTCTAAATCCCAGTAACAAATTTCTCCTATTCTGAAAAACAAATATGCAGAATCTTTCTTTTCGAAATTTTCTGTCAATTCATATTCTTTATTGGTTTCTGTTTTCTTTGAAAGCGAATTCAATAGGGAGAGGTTTTCAAATACTCTCTCTTTTGAGAGTGCCTTTTTGCTTATTTCTCCGAAATCACCTTTGGATGTCGCTTCCTTATATAGCTCGAGCGCAGCGGAAGTGTCTCCCTGACACTCTTTTATTTCTCCAAGATGATATTTTGCGGTAGCCCCGAGACTGTCTTTTTTTTGCTCAACCAGGCGGAAAGTTTTCTCTGCCTCTTCGAATTTCCCGAGTTTTTTCAGCGTTTCCCCTTTGAGCAGAGATTGCGAATCGTTTTGTGTTCCTTTTTCAATCACGGATAAAGCTTTTTCCAGGCTATCCATTTCCGAGTATAATTCTGCCAGGCTATATATGAGTTTGCTTGAGGGTTCTTCTTTGCTTTCCTTGAGTGCTTTTTTGTACATTTCAAGTGCTTTTTCTCTGTTTCCTATAGACCTGTTTGCGTTACCGATTATATAATAGACAAGTTCGGATTGCTCACCATATTTATCGATGATTTTTTCGCCTTCCTCGATTGTTTTTTGAGGATTATCCGTCAGAAGGTACAATTCTAATCTTGTTCTAAATGTTTCTATTCTTGTTTCGGAGTCGTTGGAGTTGGAAGCCCTGTCAAGAAATAAAATTGCTTCGTCGGGATCCTTTTTTTCGAGGGCTATTTTACCGAGAAAAAGATAACTTTCGTCCCTGAAAGGGGAGGAGGGGAAGCCCTCGATAAGTTTTTTTAAATTTATTCTTGCTTCATCGAAATTTTTTAAATGGTAATAACTTTTCCCCATGATAAAGAGCGCATCGTCTGCATATTTTGAATCTCGGCGTTTATCAAGTATTTTTTTACATTTCTCTATACTCTTATTATAGTTTTCTTCGTCATAATATTTTTTGGCATTATAGAATGTGTTATAATAAACGCACCCTGAGAAGAATAGAAAAACGAGAAGAGTTTTTTTCATATTTCTTCTTTTATTATTTCTTCTTTATTGTATGTGATAACTTCCAACAATTCTATAGGGTTGTTTTCGGTATGAACGATTTCCACGTGCATTTTGTTCTTCTCGCAGGAATATTCAAGAGTATTTTTCCCTTCTGTTTCGAAATAGATGGCCACTCTGGGATTGGCAATAATACGCACTTTTGCGTTCAATAAAGCATCTCCCTTTTTTTCTAACCAGGTAGTGAACCGCGACAACAGGTAAGGAGCACTTAGAGCGTAACCTTTCCCTTTACAGTAAGGACAGGGTTCGACGAAGCTCTTGGCTATATTTTTGCGTGCCCTCTCTCTGGTCATTTCGAGAAGCCCATTGGGAGAAAGTTTCGGAACGATTTTGAACCTTGCTTTGCTATTTTTTAATTGTCTTTTAAATATCTTTAGCAATTCATACTGATTTTCTTTTTTCTGCATATCTATAAAGTCTATTATAATTATGCCGCCAATATCTCTTAAATTTAATTGTCTTGCAATCTCTATAGCACCTTCACAATTTGTTTTGAATATCATTTCTTCCGTCTTCTCTTTACCTTTGTAAGAACCGGTATTTACGTCAAAGACGGTAAGAGCCTCAGTCTCGTCTATTACGATATGTCCTCCGCTTTTAAGATGAATCTTTCTTCTGAATATCGAACGCAGTTCTTGTTCGATCCAATAATGATTGAATATCGGAGTATGGTTTCTGTATAATTTTACCTTTTTTATCAGAGAGGACTTTTTTCTGCCGAGATATTCTCCTATCTTTTTGAACGCTTCTTCCGAATCTATAATAAATTCGGAAACAGAATCATCCAGCAGATCCCGTGCCATTCTTATAGGCAGTTCGTCATCTTTCCACAGGACGGTTGGTGCTTTTACCGTTTTACTTTTATTTTCAATTTTTTCCCAGGTTTTCTTTATTTCCAGAAGGTCGGTTTTCATGACTCTTATATCCTCGCCGGAAGAAGCGGTTCTGATAATTATACCCATGTCATCCGTATGCAGTTCTCTTGCTATATCTTTTAATTTACGTCTATCTTTCTCGTTTCTTATTTTTCTTGACACGCCGAACGCATCTTTGAAAGGCATGAGAACGAGATATTTTCCCGGAATCGCTATAAATGTCGTGAGCCGTGCACCCTTTGTTCCGTAAGGTTCCTTTTTGACTTGGACGAGGAGCTCCAGATCTTCTTTATCCTCTTTTTTATAAGGCAAGGAAAGATATAGGTCGTTTAAAGGCAGAAATCCGGCTGATTCGGCTCCAATGTCGACAAAGACGGCATTTAATTCTTTTCGGATTGCAATTATCCTGCCTTTTATTATTGTCCCCGGAGAGTAACAGGAGTTTCCTCTCTCTATATAGAACTCGACCAGTTCTCCTTTTTCGCGAACTGCAACTCTTACATCATCTCTTCTTACGTTGAGAATTATTTGCTTTTTTGTATTCATTTAAACAGATTGGATTTTAGCCGTTGTTGCGGCTAACGAAGCCTCTCTTATAATCTCCGAAAATGTTGGATGAGGAAAAACTACCTCCGAAAGTTGCTCTACGCCCAGCTCATTGTCCATAGCCAGGCTTAAAGCAGATATTAGTTCCGAAGCATTCTCTCCCACTATTATGCTTCCCAGTATTTCCCCATCTTCTGTGTGAATTATTTTGATATATCCTGTTGTTTGACCGCTTGCTATTGCTCTGCCATTTGAGGCATAGGGAATTTTTGAGACTTTATAATCTATGTTCTCCAAGCGCGCTTTTTCTTCCGAATAGCCTACAGAAGCAATTTCGGGATGAGTGTAAACGACTCTTGGTATAGAGTAGCCTTCTTTTTTGATTTTTTCTCCGAGTATGTTCCTCGCTGCAATTTCCGCCTCTTTGTAAGCAGAATGGGCGAGAAGATGGCCGCCAGTGCAGTCTCCTATTGCATATACGTTTTTGATTTTCGTTTCTAAAAAATCGTTAACTTCAACCACTTCATTCTTATAAAGAATCTCCCGGGGAAGAGTATCTATATTGGGGATTCTACCAATCGAAACAAGGACTTTTTGAGATTCGATTTTTTCTTCTTTACCGTTTTTCTTGAAAAACACTTCAAAGTTGTCGTTTTTATTTTCAACCTCGGTAACTTCCGAGGAAAAATAGAACTTTATACCTCTTTTCATCAGACTTTTGCGTAAAATAGCGGCGGATTCAACGTCCTCGCCCGGTAAGGCTTCATTCTCTTTCTCTATAAAATAAACCTTGCAACCCAGACAGGAAAAGATATATCCAAACTCAAGGCCGATAAACCCCGCACCTATTATGGCAATAGACTCAGGCAGTTCGGGTGTTTCCAGCGCATCCGTGCTGTCCCAGACATCTTCAGGCGCGGGAAAAGGAGATTGTATCGGAGTGGAGCCTGTAGCCAAAATTACTCTATCAAATTTTAATACTTTACCGTTAACTTCTATAGAGCCGTCTCTTTTAAGTTTTGCTTCTTTTTTTATTATCTGGATTTTTTTCTCTTTGAGCAACCCCATAAGTCCCAGAATAACCTTTTTGACAGCCAGTTTTTTATCCTGTTGAATCTTTTTCCAGTCGATTTTTATCTTGTCCGAATCGATTGAATCGTAAAGACTTACAGAAGCAATAAGAGATTTCGTTGGTATGCATCCGGTATTGAGGCATACCCCACCTATTTCCCCTTTTTCAAATAACTGGACTTTATTGTTTTTGTTAGCTACCCTGATAGCTGCGCTATATCCAGCAGGGCCTCCGCCAATGATTCCTATTTGCATTATATCCGGAAAAGTACAGTATTTAGGCTTAAAAGTCAAGGGTTGGGGCGCTACGCATGAGCGAATTGGCAAAACTGAAATTTGGTTGAGCAGAACTCTGATTACTTTTCCATAAGATACAGAGCAAGTAATTTTGATATTTCCTGACCTGTGTTCAACTCATAGTATGAATAACCGGGAGATGTGTTAACTTCCAGGCAGTACACCTGTTCTTGTGCAAAAATAAGGTCGATTCCGGCAAAAGAAAGCCCAAGATTAAATGTAAGTTTTACACATTTATTTAAAATGCTTTCAGGTAATTCATATGGTTCGAGTTCAACATTATGGTCGTCGATATGAGAATATCTGTAATCCACGGCAGGTGACTTAATTTTTGTAGCCAGTGCTTTCTTGCCGATAACATGTACCCTGACGTTAAACCCGTCTATTTTTCTTTGAAATTGTGTTGGGAGCAAGCAAACCTCATTAAGACGATTTAAATCTTCAGATGTAATTTGTTGAACGATTGAACGTTCGAAGCTAATGGATTTATAAATAACTTCTCTGTTATTATAGTCTATGAAATCTTTGGCTTCGGCAGGGTCGTTGGTTATTATGGTCGCGGGGATACTAAAATCCGCTTTTTTTATCAGCTGTGCTTGATAAGGTTTTGAGAAGTTCGAAAGCATTGCTCTTCTTCTATTAACCATGTTTACGGGTAGAATATCGAACAAATCATATAGAGACATTATTATGGATTTAGTCTTGGTAAGAAGAGCTCTATCGTTTTTTGCAGCCGGCATATCTTCGGCATCCATAAATCGCAGAAAAACGCTGCGGATATCTTTGATATCTACCGTGTCGTTTCCGACCTTAATCATACCACCTATTCCGTCTTTCCCCAGCGACCACCGCATTTGTACGCTATCAGGAAGGCTTTCCTGGTCTAGAACCAGAAAATCAGCCTTTTCTTTCTGCAGGGCCTCAATCAAAAGCCGGGTGGGAGATTCATATTTAACGCCGCACACAAGTACCATCGATCTAAATAATACAATTAACAAGAGCAATGATGATATCTGAATCATGAACGCGTAGACTGTCGAAGGATAGATTTTTTGTCATAGAATTTAGATACCATGTGCCCTCTGTGTCGATAGCAAAATAATATTCGGCAACGATAAGATTCAATGAAGAATGTATTTTTAAAAGGGATTCCAAAATTTTTTCAGGTATCTCGGAACATTTCATTTTCTTGCCGTGCCGATTACCGTCAATAGAAGTACAAAAAATTTGATTTCCTACTGCACTTATACCGACAAACATATTGCCGGGCAATTCACGAACCCGTACTTGATTGAAATATGTTGGGTACCGCTTTAGAAGGACTTCGCTCAATTCCATTTCGAAATATGGGTTTTCTCCCATGTCTACAAAAGATGCCAAAACCCCCTCATTTAACAATTGAGAAGCCACCATACCCGTTTCTATTATCGAATAACCCGGAACATCTATATCATACGCTTGTGCTTTACAATACAACTCCGAAATTGTCGGCATGGCCCCGGATAATTGGTTGCTGCCGGGAGGATTAATAACGGGGCATTTCAAACTTGATAGCATGCTGTACCATAAAGCAGTCGTCTCGGTTGCCGCATATTTTGCGTCTCTCTCGGACATATACATCCAATGCTCGGGGACAAAACCGTCAAACTCGACCAGTACGCCCTCTATTTCTTCCGAGCTTATTTTTTCGGAATGAAACAACAATTTGAAATATTCCTCTTTTTTATTCATATTGAACGTAACGGAAACATCGTTTGCGATATCGCATTGACGAAGAGTTATTACCTCTTTTCCCAACCTTTGTAGGGAATTTTTCAATTTTTCTGACACTAAGGAATTATAATCTCGCAATATTAAAATCATTATATTTCTAAAAGATCTGGCGACCAAAACGGAACCTTAACGAAAAACAGGCATGATATTCTCATTTTTGCCGATTATTTATATCTTTTTTTGATTTTTCAAACCGGTTTTGAATACTTTAAAAGTTTCCGGAGTTTTTTTATTGAAAAAAGGCGGGAAACTACCGTGGATTTCTTTTAGTAATTTACCGTTAGATGCGTCAAATAAATAATATCGACACCTGTGCCCCCAGTTATACCCGGATTGTTCATCAATAAAAACAAAGTAACTGGGCTTTTCAAATTTTATTTCCTGGTCAACTATATCCAGTATCTCTTCTTTATGGTATATTTTTTCATCCAAATACATTACCGATGAATCTTCGCCTGAGCATTCCTCAGCATATATTTTTGCAACGTTTTTTTTAATCGTGTTTTTAACATCCCCCATTTTCTGTTTCTAAAATTATAAGAGAATCATATCAGGCTGTCAATCCTTTAGCTGTCAGCGAGAATGTCTATCGGAACGATTATGGCAGGAGATAACTTATAGTATCTCCTGCCATAATCGATTTTATCGACCTCTCATAAGTCCCGAATTAATAAGTAAAGGTTTATCGGAGCTTATTTTTTCTTATCCTTAAATGCTTTCCCTTTAATATCGGGACGCACATTGGATTTTATGAAAGGCGTCAGCTTATTTACCGCTTTCTCCAATGCCGTTATTCTGGTACTCAATGACTGAACTTCTCTACTCAACTTTGCACTCTGTGCAGCGAACCCGGATCGAGCCCTCATCAATTGCTCTTCTCGAATAGCAGGTATATCGACGTATGAATCGATTTCCTTCTCGAACTCCGATGTGAACATTTTTGCCTCCATCCCGAATTCTTTGAATTCTTTCATTACTTCCTTATAGCGATCCTTCAACATTTCTTTGATACCTGACTTTTCAAATTCTTTGAACTCCTTTAGAAGTTTGATAGAGGTACAACAGCTACTCAAGAAGACAGATTTCGAAAGGTCGGTTGACGATTCTTGCATCTGCGGGTCGTCTTCGCTTAATGCGAAATCAAAGGCTTCGTATGCAGAAATTTTGCTGTCCAGATTATCATCAGGGGAGACGGCAAGCGCTGAACTGTCACCGCGAACACCCGCCATAGCAGAAATCCAGAGTTCTATCCAGGGGTCGAAAAACCAACCGCCTGCCGAAGATACTTTTTCCGGAACCGCGGTTTGAATAACCGTCTTATCTGCCGGACTTCCATTAATAACCGGTGGTATAAACGAACCCGAACTGCATTGCTCCATTACAGCCAGAAGAGTTCTGAATCTTGGTAACGCGGATAGATCGGCTACAAAATCTTCCGCCCAATATTCTCCATCAGGGGTTGACATATAACCTTCGTCCGGCGTACCGCCCGGTCGGGTACTGTACCAACCATGATTATTCGTAAAGATGTACAAACAATCGTGACTTCCAATCCTCGTAGCAAGTTGACTTATTGCGTTCTGGAACCCCGTTCTGGTCCCATGTTCATTTACCTGTAGACGAAACGGCGTACCATCTACGGGATAGTCAATTGGATTGGCAAGGTCTTGTGCCGGTTCACAGAAGGCATCCCAACAGGATATATTCCAGTTGACGTTTCCGTCATGATTACAAACATAGATATCTCCGGGATTAAACCCATAAACATCCAGGAGTGTTCGATATAGAAATTCGAAGTCGTTAACATGTCTACAATTGGAAGAGCCCGAAAACATTATAGCATAACGGTTGCCTTGTAGCTGCCACTTAAAAGGCAGTGGTCCAAGTAGTTTGTATCCGGTTAGTTTTGCGGGTTCAAGCGGTATTCTATTCATGCGTTTATTCTTATACAGTTTCGCAATTTTCGGAACCCTTAAAGACTCAAATGTATCGGAAGGGTTTCGATTCAAGAACGGAGGAAATTTTCCGTCTATTTCGGATATAAGCTTTCCCTCTTTAGCGTCATACAATAAATGCTGGCACGCATGCCCCCAGTTCATACCGGGCTGTTCGTCAATAAAAACATAATGAGCAGGTTTTGCGACAGATATCTTCCTGTCGAAAACGTCTATTTTCGCACCCTTCTCGAATACTTTACCTTCTATGTACATAGCCGGATCTGCATGCTCACCTCTTTTGCTGAAGTATCGCTTGCTCACGTCTTCTACTATTTTTTTCTTAATGTTTTCCATATAACATCTCCTTTTTATGAAATTAAATATCCCCAAATTCAGCTTTTTACAAATCTCAAATCTTTAAACCGAGTCCTTACGGGTGAGAATAGTATAATAATTTTACATAATTTGTCAATATATTTTTTTCTTTTTTTGATAAAAACGCTAAGTGTTATCGGATTTGTGAATCAGGATGTATGTAATTCGGTTTTTCGACCAAAAAATGCACGAAAGGGTTGCCATATAATATTATGATTTAGCTTACGCAAAAAGCAAATGTAGAGCGTTTGTTGACAATTCTATTTTGTTGGTTTTCTCGAAATTTAAAAATATTTGATAACTTATCTTTGTTTTTGATTGTTGAAATCTATATTTTTCTAAAACATAGGTATTTGACAAACCCGGAAAAAATATTACAATTGTTAAATATGATATCAAGGAGGAAAAGATGAAAAATTATAAAAAAGAATTGTGGTTCAATACGCCCAACAGGGTTGATTTTATCAATATTACTACACAGGTGGAAGAAGCTCTAAAAGAAAGTAAAATAAAAGAAGGATTATGCCTTGTTAATGCAATGCATATAACCGCAAGCGTTTTTATAAACGATAATGAATCAGGCTTGCACGAAGATTACAAAAAATGGCTTGAAGAGAAAGTCCCTCATGACCCTCCGAGTTATAAACATAATACTTTTGAAGACAATGCGGATGCCCATATAAAGCGCCAGCTTATGGGAAGAGAAGTTGTGGTAGCTGTTACCGAGGGACAATTGGATTTCGGCCCCTGGGAGCAGATATTCTACGGTGAATTCGACGGGCGAAGAAAAAAAAGAGTCCTGATTAAAATAATCGGAGAATAAGACTCACCCACCCCCCGCCCGTTTTTCAACCACAAAGCTCACAAAGACCACAAAGTTTTTTATTTTAAGCTAACAACTAACAGAAAAAACTATTTTTAACAACAAATCACACAAATAACACGAATAAAGTTTTTGTTACCGGTATCTGGTATCCGGTATCCGGAATCTAAAGTATAACACGAAACACAAAACTCGTAACCCGAACTTAATTATCTATTTCACCAATATCAAGGAACTTTTGCCTAATCTTCAGCTATTATAGTACAGTTTTTCCCTTCTCCTTTTGCAAAGTAAAGAGCTCTGTCGGCAGCGTCTATGAGATCTGTTTTATTATGCGCGTGTTTAAACAACTCAGCTACACCTATTGAAATCGTAACGTTAAACTTAAGCCCATCCGGAGAAATAAACTCTTTTTTTTCTATAGAACTACGCAAATTCTCTGCAATTTTATAACCCTCCATGGATGTGGTTTTCAGCAGAATAATGGCGAATTCTTCTCCTCCATATCTTGCAAGTATATCAGACGACCTTACGCTGTCTTTCATCAGCTTGCCAACCTCCCGAAGAATAAGGTCTCCGTTCTGATGACCAAACCGGTCGTTTATCATCTTAAAGTTATCGAAATCTATCATAAGCAAAGTGACAGGTTCCTCGCCGCGCTCGGCTGCTTTAATTTTATCTTCCAATATCTCCTGAAAAAACCGGTGATTATAAGCTCCGGTTAATCCATCTTTATACCTTGCTTGCTCATACAAAATAGCTTTTTCTACAGAAGAAGAAGCTATATTAGTAATAATATCGAGCAAATTCAAATCTTTCTCGTTGAAAATTGCTTTATTCTTTGAAAGAAGTAGTACCCCTCCTTCTACACCTCCCTTGAAAGGTGAAAACATTAGGGATTTAGCACCAAAATCTCTCTCTTCGGGAAACAAAATGGGTCTTTTAATTTCACCGGTAAGGTCTTCTTTACAAAAAGAAAGATTTTTCTCAAGATAAGTTGCAATGATGCTCTTTCTAAGCCCCTGATAATATCGTCTTCCGTCTTCCTCTGTGACGTGATACTCGTTGCCTTCTTTAAGCAGAAAAATCGTCCAGACGTCCTTAAAACTCTCTTTTATTGTCTCAAATATTCTTTTTCTGACTTCTTCCAATTTAATATCTCCTGTTACTCTTTCCGTAAGATTTCGAAGATAACGTAACCTGAAAACCTCAAGCATTGAAAAGTTAATATGATTATAAAGAGAAAACAGGGTTGACAAACCTTTGACAACACTTGCTATTATCTCTTTATCTCTCTCTTCAAAAGGTATTTTCTCGATTCTGTCTACAACTAAAATTCCCATAACTTTATTATTGAACTCAATAGAACTCGCAATAAAACATTTTATATTCTCTTCGTTTTTATAATAACCCAAGTTCGGTGAGGAATTATTGAAATCATTATTAACCAAAATACCGGAGTTTTTTACATACCAGGAGAGAGGGCCCTTATTGAGCGAAACCATTTCTTTTATCTCCCCACCGCTTTTTGCTACATGGACCTGAAATCTATCAAGTTTATCATCTTTTATCAAAAGAACAACACTAAAGGGATTAAATAATCTGACTATTATATCCAGACTTGCGGATAAAGAGTCATGAAATTTATCCGGTATAGCAGCCGGGATATCTTTTTCTCCGGTAATCCCCGTTCTCATTTCTTCTCCCTCGACTTTTATTTTTTTGATTGGATCAATATCTTCTTTCCCAAGTAATTTAGGCTTTACCCTGTATAAGAAAATTACCGTACCATAAAAAATCAAGTAAGGTATAAATTGTAGTTCGCCAAATAATGAAAATAACGGCAAAATTAGCCACCAAAACTTAAGCTTTAATCCTCTCTTATTCAAGATAAAAATAGCAGGAATATATGCAACAGCAAGCGGAGACGACATACCTCCTGCCACCTGCACGGCAAAAGCTATGCCGGTAAGCGCAAAATAGTAAGATATATCCTCGATTTCTATGATAAAAAAATACAAAACGGCAAGTAGCACAACCGGAATCCAAACAGGTATTGCTAATGGGAAAGCGACTAGGAGCAGATACCCCAAAAAGAATATAACGGCAGCGCACTTATATAGATTCATATGAAAATAATAATTTTCTATCTAAATATTGTCAAGGATAAAGATAAAATTTAGTGTATTTTTTGAAAAATTTTTTTATCTTACCTCTTGACATAATATTAATTTTGACAAATAATAAACAGTACATTACTATGAAAACGAGAAAGGAAAGCCAGAACGAATTCGACTGGAAGCAAATAAAGAAGGAACTCCAGAAGGAAATTAACGAATCTGCTTTTAAAGCTTGGTTTGCAAATATGGATTTGGAAGAGTTAAAGGGTGAGGATGTGTATTTTAACATTCCAAACACGTTTACCCAGCACTGGATAAAAGAACATTTTATGAATAATTTAACCTCTTCAATAAAAGAAGTTACGGGGAAACTTTATAATGTACATTTTCTTGTAAACAAAAAAACAAATTTGGAAACAAATGAACAACAAGAAACAGAAGAGGAACAACAGAAAATACAAAAACCTTTTTTACATGATAAATACACTTTCGAGAACTTTGTTGTGGGCGATAATAGTAAGTTCGCCTATGCTGCAGCTATGGCTGTCTCCAACGCGCCGGGCAGAGAATATAACCCTCTCTTTATATACGGGGGAGTCGGATTAGGGAAAACACATCTATTACAAGCAACTGGAAACAGAGTCTACTCTCAATATCCCAATCTTCGTATACTTTACACTCAAACAGAAGAATTTCTTAATGAAATGATAAAGTCTATTCAGGAATACTCGACAGTACAATTTAAACGAAAGTACAGAGAAATAGACCTTCTTTTAATTGATGATATCCATTTTCTCTCGGGTAAAGAAAGATTACAGGAAGAGTTCTTTCACACATTCAACGCTCTCTTTGAAGCAAAAAAGCAAATAGTTATAACTTCCGACAGGCCCCCCAAGGAGATTTCTGGCCTTGAAGAAAGGGTTATTTCTCGTTTTCACTGGGGTTTAATGGTAGATCTTCAGCCTCCTGATTACGAAACGCGTTTAGCTATTCTGCGTTCTAAAATACAAAGCGATAATATTCAAATCAGCGACAGTGTAATTAATTATATAGCCTCCAATATAAAAAACAACATTAGAGAATTAGAAGGGTGTTTAATAAAATTATTGGCGCACGCTTCTATATATAAAACAGATATTACCGTAGAACTCGCCAAAAAAGTTCTAACTGATTTTATTAAAGAAAAAGAAAAAAGAATAACACTTGAAAAAATCATTAAATCTGTTTCCGAGTTTTATAATATAGATGCAGATGAAATAAAAGGAGGTAAAAGATCCAAAAGCGTCGCTCAAGCTCGTCAGATTGCCATTTACCTTTCAAGACACTTAACAAATCTTTCATTAAAAGAAATCGGTAACGGCTTTGGGAAAAGAGACCATTCTACAATTCTACATTCTTTCAACAAAATCGAAAATTTAATGCGGAAAAACAATAGGATAAAAGGGGATATTTCAACCATAAAAAGTAAATTGACGGAAACTTAATGGAAAAATGTTTTATCAACAATTTATCTACATATAAATATGGATAAACATATAGAAAGAATCACGAAAATAAATGAAGAAATTAGATTATCCACTTATCTACAATACCTACAATGACTACTAATTTATTATATTATTATAAGTAATGGTAAGAAAGGAGGAAAAATGTTGTTTTCAGTAAATGCCGAAGATTTTATTAAAGAGTTTAAATCTGTAATTCAAATTGTACCTATCCACACAACTTTTCCTATACTATCTAATGTGCGGATAAAAATAGAAAAAGAAAAAATAAATATTTTTGCAACTGACCTTGATACTTCTTTGATGTATATTATGGATTTATGTAAAACAGAAAAAATAGGTGTTATTGTGGTTCCTGCGAAAACCCTATTCTCAATAATGGGAGAAATAAAGGGCGAAACGATTTTCCACAGGGAAGAAAACAGAGTAAAGATTGAATATAAAAAAGGCTATTTTTACCTACCTTTAATGGAAGAGGAAGATTTTCCTTCCGAGCCCGTAATAACGGAAGACGAGACCTATGAGTTAAATACGGAAGAGATCAACGAAATTATAGATAAACTTGTTTTTATTGTTCCCGAGGATTCGGCTAAAAGAAAAATGAGTGGAATGCTATGGGATTACGAAGATAAAAATCTGCGTCTTGTAGCAACAGATAGTTTTAGTCTTGGTTACAAAGACATTAAGGTCAATCTTGGAAATAAACCTTTTAAAGTGGTGGTTCCTCCAAAGATTCTAAGACAGTTAGCTACTTTTAACGTCAAGAAAATGAAAATCGGTGTTGATGAAAGCAGAATTTATTTCTTAGGAGATAAATTTACATTAGTCTCAAATTTGATAAAAGTCGATTTCCCAAATTATAAGGCTGTAATATCGGAACAAAACGATAACTTTCTTACCCTGGACAGAGAATCTTTTCTTTCCTCTCTTAGACGGGTCTCTGTTTTTTCGAATGATAGACCCAAAACTATAAATTTGGATTTAGGAGATAACTTAAACATTGAAGTTTTCTCGGAAATAGGAGAAAGTAAGGAAGAGTTGGAGGGAGAGTATAAAGGTAAAAAAATAAATATAGCTCTTTCTTCCAATTATTTAATTGATTTTTTAAGAAAGATCAAATCTCCTAAAGTAATTTTAAGTTTTGAAGCCGAAAATAAACCTATTACAATAGAAGGAGAGAAAAAAGAAATATTTTATCTTTTAATGCCTATAACAATAGAATAATTCATTAAACAATAAAATTCTATTTAACATCTTATTAAACAACTTTCTTAATTTTATTTGCTTTCAGGCATTTCGAACAAACGTATACTTTCTTGATTTCTTTATTAATTTCTGTTTTTATCCTATGCAGGTTAGGTTTATGTTTTCTTCTGGTTTTACGTTTAGAATGACTAATTAAATTACCAAAAAAAGCAATTTTTCCACATACGTAACATTTTCTTCCCATTATCACTCCTTTTTCCCGTTATAATAGAAGAAATATTAATTTTGTCAATGAATTTTTTGTATTAAATACCGCAAATTTAAACCATTGACTTTTCGTATTTTTGTTCTATACTTAAAAGAATAATGAGAAAAGGAGGCAAAATGAACAAGTTTCTATTTGGAATTTTAGTATTAGTATTTTTAATTATCGGTTGTGCTTCCAGGGGTGTAACTAAAGTGGGTAATATTGAGCTACCCGATTGGTATCTAAATCCTCCAGAAGACCCAAATTATATATTTGGCAAAGCTACTTCTACTTCACAGGATTTACAGTTGTCTATAGATAAAGCAAAACAGGAAGCAAGACTTGATATAGCCGAAAATCTTGAATCTCATATTATGGGATTAATCAAAAAGTTCGACGAAGAAGTTGGAGGCGTTGAAGACGCAGAGCTTTTAACTCAATTTACCAAAGTTTCGAAAAATATTGTAGATCAAACTCTTGTAGGTTCAAGAGAGAATAAAACCAAGGTAAAACAGGAAGGCAGTGGATATAGAGCTTTTGTGTTAATGGAACTTCCTATCGGAAAAGCCAGAGAAGAACTTTTAAAACAGCTGTCTTCAGATGAAAACATGCAGCTGTATACTCGTTTTAGAGCGTCTCAATCTTTTCAGGAGTTAAAAGAAGAGATTGAAAGTTTGAGAGAATACAAGGAAGAACAGCAAGAAGGTTTAAAAGAGTTTAAATAAAAAGCTATATAAGCGGAAATATTTTTACCTCCTTGTTATTTTAAGTTTTTAATGGTTTTAGTTGAGCCCTGCAGTATTTAATGATATTGCAGGGTTTTTTATTTTAACAAAGATAAAATTTCTTCAAAAGCTGATTATATTCGTTAAGCCCTTGCAAAATTCGAATATTGTAGTATATTATAATAGGATGATTTTTAAAGCAAAAGAGCGTAAAAATTATCGTCCTATATTAACAGTAGCGATCTTTATGTTTCTCCTAATACCCACACATTTTTTTTCTCCTACTACACAAATAAGGTGGCATAAAGGGTACGAAGAATTACGTCAACAGGCTTTATTATATGCCCGTTCCAGCGGCGTAAAAGGAGACAGTGAAATAATCAAAAAGGCTTATGATTATTCCGTTCGCTTCTGGATGAGATGGCCGGTAGTCGTTCGCTGGATTCAAACAGAGAGTGATTTTATACCAAGTGCGACAAGTAAAGTCAATGCGAAAGGACTTACTCAAGTGATGGCAGGAACGGCCGATTATCTTGGAGAAATACTCTTGTATTCAGGGGCTGTTGGTTTAACTATAGAAGAAGAAGAAAAATTGGCTGAAAGTAAATACAATTTATACAAAGTAGAGGATAATCTTCTCTTTGGTTTTTCTTATCTTAAGTTTTTATCTATGTTTTCGAGTAATCCGGAAGAGGCTTTAGCAAGATATCTCGCAGGGCAGAGATGGGTTGATTTTTTGGACTCAAGGTACGTTCAAAAGATTTCGGATGGTAAACCCATAATTCTGGATGCTGCTTTATAGCATTTTAACGATAATTTCCATTGCTGCACCCGATATCAGAGGAAGAGTAAAATTATCGTCTATCCCAAAGGGAAAAAACTCAACTAGAGAGGCAACAACCGAACCAATAAAGAGAACAATTAACTCAGGTTGAGGAAGAAAAGAAGAGATACTCAAACATATCACGAGACATGCTAAACTTCCTTCCACCGTTTTTTCCGTATCGAGTCTAATCTTGCCCCACTTCACACCTATAATATGCGCAGCGGTGTCTCCAAACGACAGGAAAAGCAAAACTGCAACGGCTATCCATTTGTCGAAAAAATAAACGGAGAGAAAAGCAGCGGCAACGTAATGAGTGGCAGCCGTCAGAGTTTCCTTTTCTTTTTTCCAGAGCAGTTTTCCGAAATAATGATTAAAAAATTTACCGAAGGGTTTGACCTCCAGGCGCACAAAATCTATTAGCAGTGCTAGAAAACCTAAAATAGTAAGAGTTATCACCATCGTAAATCTGGGCATAAAAACGTAGGAAATCGGAATCGCAGCCGTTAACACATGTAACGACTTTCGTATGATAACGTATTTCGTCAGAGTTCTCATATTTTTAGAAGTTAATAGAATAAATATTAAAGTCAAGTTTTTTCGTAGATAGAAAACAATATTTGATTAAATCAGATAAAAATTTTTATTTTTTTTAAAAAATTACTCAAACAGCCCTTGACTTATCAAAATGATTTTTTATTATAATTATATACATAAAAAATGGAGAGAGACAGGTTTTTTATATTAAGTGTTAATGTTATAGGGTTTTTTCGGTATTCGGAAAAAGTGAAGACTTCATATCTCTGGTAAAAGAATGAATTATTATTTAAAGGAGGGTAATTAATGGAATGGCTTATTAGGAAAAGGTCAGGGAAAGTTGTTCCTTATAACAAAAAGAATATAAGCGTTGCTATTTCCAAAGCGTTAAAAGCAATAGGAGCGAAGGAAGACGCCAACGCTATAACCAATCAGGTTGAAACTTCCCTTTACATGAATTTTTTCCGAATCGGCAATATCCCAACAGTAGAAGAAATTCAGAACTATGTAGAAGAAACTCTGATGCTGAGGAAGCTACCGGATGTAGCGAGAGCTTATATCCTTTACCGCGAAAAGAGAAATGAAGCTCGTAAGGTAGAAGATGTTTTCAGGGATGTTGAAGGGATAATGGGAAAATACTTAAAGAAAGAAGACTGGAGAGTTCAGGAAAATTCAAATATGAATTTTTCTCTCCAGGGATTGAATTTTTATGTTTCTTCTTCTGTTACCGCCCGGTACTGGTTAGGCAAGATTTATAGTCCCAGAATCAGAGAAGCTCACAGTAGCGGCGATTTTCATATTCACGATCTTGGCATACTCGGTCCTTATTGCGTTGGGTGGGACCTCCTGGATCTCTTAAGAGAGGGATTCAGAGGCATGAGCGGGAAAGTCGAATCTTCTCCTGCGAAACACTTAAGGAGTGCGCTTGGGCAGGTGGTTAACTTTATATATACTCTTCAGGGTGAGGCAGCAGGGGCGCAGGCTTTTTCTAACTTTGATACGCTCCTGGCTCCTTTTGTTAAGTTTGACGAATTATCTTATAAGGATACGAAGCAAGCTTTACAGGAATTTTTATTTAATATAAATGTTCCTACCAGAGTTGGGTTCCAGACGCCTTTTTCTAATGTTACTCTGGATCTCAAAGTTCCGAAGAGTTTTAAGGACAGAAAAGTTATAGTGGGAGGAAGAGAACAAAACGCAACTTACGGCGATTTTCAGAAAGAAATGAACATGATAAATAAAGCTTTCGCGGAATTAATGATGGAGGGTGATGCAAAAGGAAGAATTTTTACTTTCCCTATTCCCACATATAATATAACAAAAGATTTCGAATGGGAGAATGAGGATCTTATACCGGTATGGGAAATGACCGGAAAGTATGGAATCCCTTACTTTAGTAATTTCGTTTCATCGGATATGGAACCTGAAGATGCAAGAAGTATGTGCTGTAGACTTCGTCTCGATAAGAGAGAATTAAGAAAGAGAGGAGGAGGGCTTTTCGGCTCCAATCCTCTTACTGGTAGTATAGGTGTAGTAACAATAAATATTCCAAGGGTAGCATACCTTTCTGGTGATGAGGAAGAATTTTTTGATCGCCTTTCCAATATTATGGAAACAGCGAAGGAGTCGTTAGAGCTGAAGCGAAAAATTGTAGAGGATTTTACAAAAGAAGGATTGTATCCTTATACAAGATACTACTTACGAGAGATAAAAAAAGCTATAGGGGCTTACTGGGCAAATCATTTCTCCACGATAGGGTTGATTGGGATGAATGAAGCCTGTGTAAATATGTTCGGGAAAGGGCTTTTGACTCCCGAGGGAAGTGAATGGGCGCGGAAAGTGCTTGAGTTTATGTTAGAGAAAATTTCAGAATTTCAGGAAGAGACGGGAAACCTTTATAATCTCGAAGCGTCACCAGCGGAGAGTGCTTCATACCGCCTTGCGAGGGCTGATAAGGAAAGATTCCCGGATATTTATACAAAGGGCAAAGCCTATCCGTATTACACGAATTCCGTACATCCTCCTGTTGACGAAGTGGAAGATGCCTTTAGTCTTCTTGAGCATCAGGATCCGTTACAGGTTTTATTTACGGGAGGAACAGTCGTTCATATCTTTTTGGGAGAATCTATTGAAGATTGGAGGATGGTAAGAGACCTTACCAGAAAAATAGTAGAGAGATTTTCTCTGCCTTACTTCAGCTTCACTCCGACTTTCTCAATATGTCCTGTGCATGGTTACATAAAGGGAGAGCATTTTTATTGTCCGTATCCTCACACAGAAGAAGAGTTGGAAGAATTTGGCGATGTTGCGGAACTAAACAGAAAGCAACTTACGGAAATGCAGAAAGGTTCTTACAAAAAACTTAAAGAAGAAAACAAGGAAAAAGACAAGAAAGAATTGAAAGTATTTTTAAACAAAGCAAAATAAGGTAAAAGGAGTTATTTTGATAGAAGAATTGAAAAAAAACGAAATTGACCTTAAAGAAAAAGTAATGACCGTGAAAACCGAAGTTTATTCGAGAGTAGTTGGTTACTATAGACCGATTCAAGATTGGAACGAAGGCAAGAGAGAAGAATTTAAAGAGAGAAGATATTTGAAAATAGAAGAAGAAAAAGAGTAGGTGATCAAGTCTTTTTTAGGCAGCAGCATAATAGAGTACCCCGGTAAAATCTCATCAGTAGTTTTTATAGGTGGATGTAATTTGAGATGCCCTTTTTGTTATAATCCCGATCTAGTTTTACCTGAACTTGTAGAGAAACTGTCTGATATTTCTGAAGATGAAGTTATAAAAAAACTGAAAGAAAGAAAAGGGTTTATCGACGGAGTATCTTTTACGGGAGGAGAACCACTTCTTGCACCTGGACTTATGTCTTTTCTTAAAAGAGTTAAAGACGAGATAGGAATTAAAGTAAAAATCGATACGAATGGAACTTTACCCGACAGATTGAAAACTGCGCTGCCTTTTATTGATTATATATCGATGGATATAAAATCTTCGCCGGAGAAATATCCTGTTGCTACCGGAAATAATACAGAATTTAAAAAAGTGGAAGAAAGTATTGAAATAATAAAAGGTATTGAAAATTATGAATTCAGAACTACAATGGTGCCCGGTATTGTGGATAAGGATGATATTAAAAAAATATGTGAAAAGATTGGTCCCGTGAGAAAATATGTACTTCAGGGTTTTAAAAACAGAAAAACTCTTTCTCCGGAATTTTCGGGAAAATCACCTTACCTAAAGAAATATTTGAAAGAAGCTTCTCTGGATTTAAAAGAGTGTGCCGGTATAGTCGAGATTCGAGAATAAATATCGTACCCTATCGCTCGCCCCGTGGAATAGAAGAAACTACCTGATGAACTCCTATTCCACGGGGCAAGCAAAGCCGCTAAAAAGTAAAGATCAAATATCAAAATGTAAAATTACAGATCAAAATTCAAAAATGAATAAAAAAGAAACAACAAATCACACGAATAGCACAAATATTAACAAAACAGACATTATTTTCTATATTAATAAAAATGATTATTCTTGATTTATTTGTGAAATTTGTGCAATTTGTTGTTAAAAAATGGGTTGTTGGGTGAAAAACAATAAAAACTCTGTGCTCTCTGTGGTAAAAAATTTCTGGAGTGGTGGGTATATGGGCTCTGTGTTTTTTTGTCTTTAATTTTTAGTTTTTTTTATACTTACAATTTCCGGTAAAAGAGAACCACTCTTTAATATTTTTTTATCGACAAATAAGAATATAAGAAAGTATAAAAACATAAGTCCCATACCCAATAAAAAACCAGCAAGGTCTGTACTCCAGATTTTCTTTCCCAGGAGCACTCCTCCTATAAGAAAAAAAAGAGGGAGACCAAAATTTAAAAAGGTGGCTATAAAAAAGTTTCTTTTTTTTGTCCCAATCTGCACAATATCTCCTTCTTCTGCACCTTTTTCGTTTTTGCAAACTAATTCTCTTCCATTTTTGTCTATACGACAAAAGTTGGAAAATTCGCAGGAATCACAGTTGTCCGGAAGGGCTATAAGTACAGTTGCTCTATTTTTATTTGTTTTGATAACTTTTCCTGTTTCTTTCATAGAATTTTTCCCACAAGAGATATTGGGCTATCCGCTTTCCGCTAAACCCAACCCCACAAACCATTTTTCAACATGTAGAAAATGTAGAACCTGTAGTTTTTTGTTTTTAATTCTATATAGACTACATGACCTACATGTGTAAACTTTTTTGTTTTCTCTGCGGTTAGCAGTGAGAGGTAAGCCGGAAGCGGTTTATTACCTGCCCACTATTTTCCAATTTCATTCAAACAATTCCGTGCTGAGGTAACGCTCTCCTGTATCGGGTAAGATTACAACCACCTTTTTTTCTTTAGGCAAATCTTTTGCGACTTTTAAAGCAGCCCAGACCGCAGCACCGGATGAAATTCCGGCGAAGATGCCTTCTTCTTTAGCAAGGCGTCTTGTAGTTAGAAAAGCGTCTTCATCTCTGACGGTTATAATTTCATCTATTGTTTTCTTATTTAAAACTTCGGGGATAAAGCCTGCGCCTATGCCCTGGATTTTGTGGGAGCCAGGATTACCTCCCGAGAGCACAGGAGAATCTTCCGGCTCCACAGCGACGATGAGAATTTTTCTGTCTTTGATTTCTTTCTTAAGAACTTCACCAACACCGGTTATGGTACCGCCTGTTCCTACACCTGCGACGAAAACATCTATTTCGGGAACTTGTTTTAGAATCTCTTGGGCAGTTGTTTCTCTATGCGTTTCAGGATTTGCCGGATTGGTGAATTGTCCGGGGCAAAAATATCCTTTTTTTTCTGTTAAATCTTTCGCTTTCTCGACTGCACCCTTCATCCCTTTTTCCCCTGGAGTCAAAAGAACTTCGGCTCCAAGAGCTTTTAATATCTTTATTCTTTCTTTACTCATCGAATCAGGCATAACCAAAATTAACCTGTAACCTTTAACAGTTGATACATAAGCAAGTCCGATACCTGTGTTGCCGCTTGTAGATTCAATCAGCGTATCTCCAGGATTTATTTTTCCTTTCTTTTCTGCTTTTTCAATCATGTGGAGGGCTATTCTGTCTTTGATGGACCCGAGGGGATTAAAGAACTCAAGTTTGCAATAAATTTCGGCAGAGTTTTTGCCTGGGATGTTGTTCAACTTAACAACTGGTGTGTCGCCGATCAGTTCCAGAATATTGTTTGCGACTTTAGCCATTTATTCCCTTTTTCTTTTTTCCAAGCGGGGATGCTCGGCAACAAAGACCGACGTATAGTCAGGAATATTTTCGGTAATCCAGGAATTGGCTCCGATGTTCACATGATTGCCGATTTTTACGGGTCCCAGGATTTTGGCGCCTGCTCCGATTACAATATGATTGCCTATATCAGGATGCCTTTTGTAACCCTTTTTAACCTTTTCTTCTCCGTTTTTTTCGAAGTGAAGAACTCCGAGAGTAACATCCTGATAGATACGCACCCAGTCTCCGATTACAGAAGTTTCGCCAATTACCACACCTGTACCGTGGTCTATAAAAAAGAAATTGCCGATTTTTGCTCCGGGGTGGATATCGATTCCGGTTTCACAATGAATGACTTCGGAAAGCTCCCGGGCGTATCCGCCCGCTCCTAACGAATACAAAAGATTGGATATCCGATGAATTTCAATAGCGAGAAAACCTGGATAGGAACGTATAATTTCAGTATAGGTTCTGGCAGCAGGGTCTCCTAAATAAGCAGCTTTGACATCCCTTTTTAGTTGCTCTCTTATGCGTCCTAAATTTTCTAAGACCTTACCGACAGTTTTGTCTACTTCTTTTTTGTTTTCGATGTAAGGGCTTATTCCCTCAGAAAAGAGCTTGCCCAAGTCTTCAATTTTCGAAGCAAGCTCCTTGACGTTTTCTTTCTTTGCAAGGTAGCCGCAATTCCAGTATTTTGGGAAGAGCACCTGCTTTATCAAGTTTATCTCTTCAAAAGTATAGTACCTTGAGGAGAAGTTTTTGGTTAGCGATGTAATAAAAGGAGTCTTATCTTTACTGTAAGATAAAAACAGATTTTTGCTCGCTTTACTGCCCCTTTTTAAACTCATACCATAACCCCTATAACATATAAATAAACATTCTTAATTGTCAAGACTCTAAACACTCTCACCAAAGCCACCAACCGGAATTTTAACCTTGCAGAAAGCATGTATATGATTACCAAACACTTAGTTTTGCAAACAGATGTTTTGGAGTTTGCGAATGATTTATTATAATAAAAACATGCTTGACAGAAGGGTTGTTTTTTATTACAATGAAGACATAAGGCGACGATAGCGTGTTTATAAAGAATGTGTTTTGACATAAGAAAAGTTTTTTGTATTCCGGAAAAGGGAAAAAGATGATAAGCAAAATTAATTCAAGGGGGTTTAAATGATTAATAAAAAAAGTTTTGTCTCAATTGTCAAAATTTCATTAGCGCTGGTTTTTTTAGCGGGGATTTTTTCTTGCTGTCGTAAAGAAGTAGAAGAAAAATTGATAAGTGTGGACGAATGTCTTACCATGCAACCGGCGCTAAAATTTGACGAAAAAATACCTCAACGATATACAATAACCTCAACTTTGTATAATAGAGATATGGAGGGAAATATCGTAGGCACTATACAAATAACAGGAAGGTTTACTCGTTTCGTAGAAAGCGGAGAAGTTCGCTGCAGATGGAGCGATGTTAGAATGACGTCATCTAAGGACACTTTGGGTGAATACCCGGACGGAAAGCCTCTGGATTATATGGAAGGGTTTTCTTATGTTCTTTCCGGGGAGATACTGAACGAAGATTTTTACAAAGATTTTCCAGAAGAAGACATGACTTATATGAAAACGCTCATCTGGGATACTCCGTGGATTGAGGTCGCGTATGTCGCTATCGACTCGGCTGAGTATAATAAAACCCTTTTTTCTGCTGACCTGGAAGAGAAAAAAGTTCAAGTGCAGAATTTTGCATTGTTGAAAATGAAAAATTTAAAATTGAAATGGGTTGGTATTTCAAAGAGAAATGATGAGATATGTGCCTTGATAGAATTTAAATCCCTTTCGAATCCCGTAGAATCAAAATCAAAAGAATTGAGCGTTAAAGGCAGATCCTGTTATTGGGGTAGCTTTTGGGTGTCGTTGGATGATCACCAGGTTGAATATGCCGAATTCAATGAAGATGTTATAATGGAAATGACTTTACCTGGTTTTCCTAATGGGCAATTATTGAACATGCAGAGGGAAGTAGCGTTTAATAGGATGAGATAAAAATTAAAAAATGCAAGGATGAAGAGAAAGTTAATATTCTTTTTGGTAATGCCTTTATTTGTTGTATTCTATTTCAATATTTACTACCAGACTGAAAAAGAATTTGTTGTTAATGGCTTTCTGGAAAAGGGCGTTTTATGGGTTTATATGGCGGGATAGAAGGCGGTGGGACAAAATTCGTCTGTGCTGTAGGTTCCGGTCCTAAAGATACACGAGATATATTTCGGCTTAAGACAACATCTCCCGAAGAAACAATTGATAGAATAATTGAATATTTTAGAGAACAGAATAAAAAAGAGCGATTATCGGCTATCGGTATCGGCTCTTTTGGTCCGGTTGATTTAAATAGAAAATCTCCTACTTATGGGTATATAACGGCTACACCAAAAACCAGCTGGCAGAATACTAACCTTTTAGGGAAAATTAGAGATGCTTTCAATATTCCTGTAGGGTTTGATACGGATGCGAACGCTGCTGCTTTCGGGGAACACCAATGGGGTGCAGCCAGAGGACTAACCAATTTCGTTTATCTTACAATCGGATGCGGTGTAGGTGGCGGAGGGATGATAAACGGTGAGCTTTTGCATGGTCTTCAGCACCCCGAGATGGGACATATTTTCATTCCGCATGACGACAAGGAGGATCCATACGAAGGAGTATGTCCGTTTCACAAGGATTGCTTCGAGGGTTTGGCATCCGGTTCATCCATAAAAGCCCGGTGGGGGAAACCGGGAGAAGAATTGAGTGAAGCCCATCCGGCGTGGAAATTGGAAGCAAAATATATTTCGCTTGCTTTGATAAACTACATCTGTACTTTGTCTCCCCAGCGTATTATTGTTGGTGGGGGAGTTATGAAACAAAAGAAATTACTACCATTAATACATAAAAGAGTCAGGAAAAAACTGAACGATTATATTCGAGTGCAGGAAATAACCGAAAATATCGAAAAATATATTGTTTTGCCGGAGTTGGGAGACAGGGCTGGCGCACTCGGCGCTATCGCGTTAGCGAAAAGAGAATTCGGGAAACAAAGATAATAGGATGCAGATAAACGCAGATTGACAGGATTTATTATTGTTTTTTCAAACCCATCGCAACACACAACAGTTAACCACTGATTTTCGCAGATAAACACGGATATATTTTACTGGGAAATTAACTTTTTGCCTTTAGTTGTTGGTCTAAAAAAAGAAACTTATGCTCTTTTCGTTCTTTAAAATAGTTTTTAAGTTTTGGATGTAGTTGGTGTGGGGTGAAACTAAAAGCAAAAGGCGAACCACTAAGAGTTTAGTTTTATATATTTTTTCTTATCTCTTCCAGAGATTTTTTCGCATGGGGAGCCATATCGAAGAATTTGTTAAGTTTTTCGCAAATATAATCTTCACAATAAGCGCAATTTTTAACAGTTTTCTCTATTGCGCAGGCTCTTATTTCACAAATTCCGCAATAGCCTATATGCCTGCCATTTTTTGACAGACATGCATCGCAGTTTATATCTTCATTTTTAAAGTCATGTTTAAATTCTTTAGACCACTGCTTTGCGGTTTTCTCTCTCTCGACATCATCGTCATTTTGTGTTGCAATAAAGGCCGGGCAATCGCTGCATACTAGGCCACAAAAAGCAATTATTTTATCCATATTTTTCTCCTTGGATTTACCGGTTGTTTTTTATAAGTATTTTGTAATGTTTCACGTGAAACATTACCACTCCAGAATTGAAACGATGTTGTTTTTTAGATTTAGTTCGTTTTTGAGGGTGAGTTTGTCTCCGGTGTACTTGCCGTAATATAGAATTCTATGACCAGTACCTTTCGGTATTTTGTCCGGATTCAGAGCTCGAACCAGAACCCAATCGTAAGATTCTTCAATATCTTCGGCATTTCGAACGAATTTTTGTATGATTTTTATATTTAAATTCAGTAACGATGCGATATACTCGAGGAAAATCACGGGCTTGTGTTTTGATTCTGCCAGGTGGAGTATTATACCGGGCTTGAAAATTTTTAAAGGAATTCCTGCGATTCCCCCTCCTGCTCCGAAATCAAGTATTTTTTCGTCGTCTTTGATCATTTCGTAAGGGATAAGAGAGGGCAAAAGAAGCTTTTTTAAAACATCCTCTTTTTTTAGTTTTCGTGAGATAAGATTTATTTTTTTGTTCCATAGAATAAGTTCTTCGAGATATAATAAAAGCTTATCAATTTTTCCGTTGGTTGTTTCTATGTTAAGTTCTTTTAAAGATTCCTCAAGAAAATGTTTCACGTGAAACATTAATAGTATATTTTGAAAGAAAGCGTGGTTTTGACAGAACCCATTTGATCAAGAGAGAGATCGCTTTCGAAATTGTAAAGCTGTGCGTCTACATAGGCGTCTAAAATACCTAAGGTCCAGACCAATGCCATCCACCAGCCAATTTGCCCTCTTTGATTAAGGAGATTTTGTTTTTCTTCTGGTAATGCGCTGATATCTCTTTCTATTTCGTTTAATCTAATTTGTGTCTGTACTTCTTTGTATAAAAGATAAGACTGGGCACCTCCTATTATAATGCCCTTGACGTATCTCTCGGTGTAAAATTGCCCGCCACCCGGGACAAACGTTGTAAGCAACATTGCTGTTTTCGCAGATTTTGCAAGCAATAAAAATATATAAATCATTTCATTTAAGAACGGCTATGGTAACGCCTTCTCCTCCTTCAAAGTGTGGTGGAGTTTCTATGCCTTTTACCCTTCTGTCCTTTTTTAGTTTTTCGCAAAGCATATTGCGTAATATCCAGCTCCCTTTTCCGTGAAGTATTCTTACTGAATTATAATTCGCAAGGATTGCTTTGTCAAGAAATTTGTCGGTAGCTTCCCAGGCATCTTCTTTTGTCATTCCGCGGACTGAAATTTCTAACGGAACGTCCATATCTACATTATAGTTGATTCTCGATGGTTTTGGTGAGTGTTTGAGGGACTTCACGCCGTTTTTTTTCTCTTTAGGGGAGGCGCCGGCGAAGGCTTTTTTGTATTTTGTTATTGATTCTTTGGAAGCTTTTGACTCTTTTATTTCTTTTATGGTTTTTTCGACTGTTGCGCGTGCCCCGGTTAATATATCCGATGCTTTTTCTTTTGCTTCCTTGAGAATTTTTTTCTCTTCTTCTTTGACATTTTTTATTTTTTTGTCGTATTCTTTCTTTAATTCGGAAAACTCTCTTTTAAGGTTAAGTATTTCTTGTTCTTGTTCTCGCAACTTTTTGTTTCTTAGAGAAAGTTCTTCTATTAAATTTTCAACCTCAAAAATTTCAGAGTCTACGAAATTTTTTGCCTCGTCGATAATTTGTTGCGGCAGACCGAACTTCTCGGCAGTTGCTATCGCTTTTGAACCTCCGGGGATTCCGATTTGTAAATGATAGGTCGGGCCGTTTTCATATTCCATCGCGCCGTTAATCATCCCTTCTTGTTCTTCAACATAAAATTTCAATGGGCTTAGATGGGTTGCTGCAATAACAAGGCTTTCTTTGGATTTTAATGTGTTAAGCAAAGCAATCGAGAGAGCGCTTCCCTCAACCGGATCTGTATTGCCTCCGAGTTCGTCCAGCAGTATAAGGTTTTTATCATCTGCCTCGCTCAGAATTTTTTTAAGTCTAACGATGTATGATGAAAAAGAAGATAGGTTTTCTTCCATTGACTGCTCGTCTTCTATGATCCCTGATATGTTTGTAAAAGAGCCGATTTTTGTTCCTTCTTTTGCCGGGATAGGGATTCCGGCTAACGAGGACAGGACATTTATACCCACATTTTTAAGCAGTACGGTTTTTCCGCCTGCGTTTGGACCGCTGATAAGCAGAATTCTCTCATTTGTTCCGAGTTCCAGGTCGATAGGTTCGACATTTTCTTTTTCTCCGAGCAAAAGAGGATGGTAGCATTCTTTTAATATTAAATCGCTGCCTTCCGTGAATTCGGGGATGATACATTTGAATTCCTCAGCGTACTTGTTTCTCGACTTGAGCGAGTCTATCTTTATCAATATACTGGTGTTTTTGTCGATAGAAGGGAAGTTTTCCTTTATTTCTCCGGTTAGATATTGTAAAATTCTTTTCTTTTCTATATCTATATCTTTTTCCAACTCCGCAACTCTGTTGTTAAGCGTGACTATTGCGCTTGGTTCTATGAAAGCCGTATTCTGAGTACGGGAAAGGTCCACCATTATTCCTTCTATTTCGTCTTTTCTCTCGTATTTAACAAGCAGAACTGTTCTACCCAGGCGGGTTGTTATAATTTTATCCTGTAGGAGATTTTCTTTTTCTTTTAATAATTCATTGAGTTTTTTTTCGATTTTATCGGTAGCGGACGACTTTTCGTTGTAAAGGGATTTTAACAAAGGAGTAGAGGATGGTTTGACAACCCCTGTTTCGTCTATGTATCTGTTTATTTCTTCCCTGAGAGGCAAAATAGGATTAAGGGCACCGGCTAATTCTTCAAGTGTTTTGTTGTCTCTGAGAACATTTTTGACTTCTTCGGATAAATCCAATAATTTTCTATAATAAAGGAGTTCTTCTCCTGATAATATTTCCCCTCTTTCCGGGGCTCTTTCTCTTTTTAAAATATGTAGACCGGGAATGAGATGTATGATTTGTTTGCTTTCCGCAAGTTGCTTAAAGGCAAGCAGCCTGTCTTGTTTCGAAATATTTGGCGTTAAGCTTAAAACTGCGGCTCTGCCGGGGTCCGATTCGGCGTACACGGAGATCTTTTCCAGAAGTACATTTAATCCTATCATGTTTGATAGGGCTTTCATTGTATTATATCGTATTCGCCCTAGACCTTTCTTTTTCGATTTCCTGTGGTCCGGGTATTGGAGATTTCTCTTTATATTGGTTAAGGCCCTTCATTTTTCTTGTCACAAAATCTTCTAAGGGAGGTCGCGCAATAAGGGCCAATTTGTAAAAAACACAATTGCTTAATTTGCTTTTTGGACCTTCGATAGGAATAAGACTGATAATCAGGAAGAGTAATATTACAATAATCAAACCTTTGGCAGCACCTATTACTGCGCCGAGCGTTCGGTCAAAAAAGGCAAGAGGTGTTTTATGGATAATTTTTGATAAGATGGATAGAGAAATGCTGATTGCGAAAAAATATGCGAGAAAACTTACTACATACTTCATTCCGCCTATATCTAAGCTTAAGGGGAGATACATAGCCAGAATAAAAGAAACTATTAATCCGCCAATTTCCGAAACTTCAATAATAAAACCTTTTATCGTTCCTAGGAGACAAAAGCCGAAGATTGGTACAAGAGATACAAAATCAAATAAATTCATTTTAATATATTTAAAAATGTTTTTATTAGGATACTAAAATAAACTATATCGGCAACCGGTAACTTACTTTTGGCTAATAACTTCTTCTCGGTTTGCCGGCTTCTTTTCTCTTTCTCTGCCTCTTTTCGCTTGGCTTTTCGTAATGTTGATGCTTTTTGATTTCGCTTCTTATTTTTTCTTTCTCACACAGCCGTTTAAATCGTTTGAATGCTTTTTCAAAAGGCTCCCCTTCTTTAATTATTACTCCTGGCAAAAAAAACACACCTCCTTTAAAGGTTTTAACTTTTTTATTTTTTACACATTATATTTTTTACTTTCGTAACCGATTGAATTATAATATAAAAAAACTACAAGTCAAGCCCTTTTGTGTTTGTGTATCAAAAATCTTAGTGGGTTTTCGGCATTGATATTCGGGAACATATGATTTGTTATTTTTTTTAGTTTGTTGGGTCGTTAGGTGGTTGAACAGTAAAAACAAAAGAGAAAAAAGGTAGGGGAGTGGTGGGGTGTTGCATTCTCTGCCTGCCCCGTAGGGAAGAATGACCGTATCGGGGTGTCTCTGCTGTGAAAGAAAGTTTTGAAATTTGCTTTTTAATTTTGCGGTTAACGACCTCTTATTTTACTTCGATACTTTCATATAGATTTTCTCGAGTTCGTTTATTTGTTTTTCGAGGGTAAATTTTTCCTCTATTATTTTTCTTCCCAGTTTTCCCATTTTCTCTCGCAGTTCTGTATTTTTTATAAGCCAATTTAATTTTTCCGTGATGGCATCGACATTTTTTTCCGGAACAAGGAAACCGGTTTCTCCATTTATCACCAGTTCTGGAATTCCTGCATGAAACGTCGATACAACAGGTAAACCGGTAGCCATAGCTTCTTTTATTGTATGTGGAATGCACTCTTTGTCTCCTCTTCTTGAAGTAGTATTCGGAGATAAAAATATATCATTCCGGCCCATCTCTTCCGGGATGTCGTTGGGTGCTTTTGGCCCCAGAAAAATCACTTTATCCTGAATGTTTAGTCCTTCAACCAGTGATTTTAATTTTTTTTCCACAATTCCGCCCCCGATAATTCTAAGCTCTAAATTATTGTGTATAGGTAGAAGATTGTGGAAGGCTTTTATCCCGTAGGGAAAACCTTTCTTTTCTACAAATCTACCGCACATCAGTATTCTTACAGTATTTTCATTCTTTTTTTTGTTTTTACAAAATTTGAATTTATTGATATCTATTCCACCGTAAACGACAAGAATTTTGTCTTTATTGCAGCCAAGATTTACCACATCTTTTTTCATGTCTTCCGAGCATACAAGGAACAGATCTCCTTCTACGAATAACCTCCTCAATCTTTTACGATAGATCGGATTCCCGGGTCTTTCGGATACATCCAATCCATGAAAACTTGTTATTAGCGGAAGGTTTAATTTTTTACAAATATGCAATATCTTCATCCCTCCATCAGCCATGAAAGCGCGGACGAGTTTAACTTTATTCTGTATTAATATGTCTTCAAAGAAAGATTTTTTCTTAATAATTTTCGAACTGGATGAATCTGCACCGGAGAAAACTTTCAGCTTGGGAGTCCGATATGCGAAGCTGCCTACCATCTCCGTAAGTATTATGGGTTCAAATTCTTTTAAACCTCTGATTTCCTCGTATATAAAAGTTTTAAATCCCGCGTATTTTTTTACATAATTGGCTACTTTTATTCTTTCCATTTGAAAATAAAAAAGGGATCGAACGAAATGATTTCGCCCAATCCCTCTTTTTATTTACTTAAAAGGTCACCCTTACTTTATCTGTTTCAGGTCTTCTTCTATCGCCTGAAGGTCTTCTTCGTGTTCGACTTCGTCCGCGAGTATCGATTCTACCATATTGGAAGTAACAAGATCTTTATCACCCAGGAAGTCACGAAGCTTGCTGTAAACTTCTATCGCGCACTGCTCTCCTTTTATGTTCTGCTCGACTATTTTCTTTACTTTGGGGTCGCCGGGAGCATCGTAACCGCAATTGGTCATTTTATACCAGTCTTCCGGTTTGAGAATCGGAACGCCGCCAAGCTGGATTATCCTGTCCACGAGCATCCCTGCGTGTCGCAGCTCATCTCCTGCATGTTCGACCAGTTCCGCTACAACGGCTCCTCTCATCGGACCGACAATCACTTTAGAACCTATCCAGTATTGATAATAAGCAAGCCACTCGTCTGCCAGAGCTTTATTGAGCAACTCGATAAGTTTTTTTATATCAACTCCTACGATTTCTCTTCCTTTCGTGCCCATCTTTCCTCCTTTTTTGGGATTTTCTTTTCCGTTTAGTATGATGACTAAATAAGACAATTTGTCAACCCTCCGCACTAAGAAAATTGCCACAGAGACACAGAGAGCACAGAGAAAAAACATATTATTTGTGTTAAAAATTTCCACCCTACAACACCAAATATTTAGACAGGATTAACACATACGATTAAATTGTTGGTCTGTTAGTCCGTTGGTCTGTTAAAAAAACACACCAACTCACTAACACGCTAACTAAAGAAGTTATTGACATATTTTACAATCAAGATATAATTATACAGAAATTAAGAAGAGAAAGAAAGAACCAATGTGGTTTCTTTCTAATATGATAAATAAGGAGTGAAAAACTAAAGAATTAATTATGGGCGATAAATTAAATTTAACGAGTCCGGCCATTTTTATTGGAAAACAGGGAAGCGGAGTTATCAGCTTTGGTTCAGGACAACCAGATCTCCCCCCTCCAAGAGAGGCTATAGAAGGCATTGATATCAGACATGACCTCAGGTATGGACTCATTCAGGGTTGTACAGAATTAAGAATATCATTAGCGAATGAATATCCTTCTTCCTCTGCTGAAAATTTTGTAATTACAAATGGTGCATCAGAAGCTCTGGATTTAATTTTCAGAGCTATGGATAACGGCAAGGTTCTATTACCGCGACCTTATTATTACTCGTATCCCCCGATTCTGAGATACGCAGGAATGCAACCGGTTTATACCAATTTAAAGCAGGGTAGAATGGACATTGACGATTTCAGGAAAAAAATAAAAGGCTGCAAGGCAGTCTTAATAAATTCGCCCTCCAATCCCACCGGCAGAATCGAAGCTATCGATACGTTAAAAGAAATAGAAGCAGTTACAGAAAAACTGGGTATATATGTCGTTTCTGATGAAGTTTACAAAGATATCATTTACGAGAGAGAAAACTACATAATCAAAGGCAGCCACGTAATTACCGTAAATTCTTTTTCGAAAACTTACGCAATGTGCGGAGTTCGCGTTGGCTACTTATGGAGTCCCGACCAGAAATTCGTAAATAAAATAATAGAAATGAAGACCCATACTTCCATGAATACCAATCTCGTCGGACAGGATATGGCTTTGAAAGCAATGAAAAGCCCAAAATCATATGTAGTTCGACAACTGGAGATATGGAGAAAGAGAAGAGACATAATATACAAGGAACTAAAGGACATGGGACTTGATCTCTGGAAACCGGAAGGAGCTTTTTATGTACTGCCAAAAGTCCCTCAACCTAAAAAGTTCGCGACCAAGCTTTATACTGACTATAAAGTAATAGTATATTTGGGCAGCTGGTTTGGAGCTCCCTCAAGAATCCGTCTCAGCTACGCTCTTGATGAAAAAGAGATGAAAGAGGGATTAAACAGAATAAAGGACTGCCTGAACAAAATTTAACTCCCAACCAAATAAGGCTTTTCCCCTTAACTATTAGCAAATACCCTATAACTTCCCTCAACTTACTGCAGTCATCGGACTTCTGTTTTTTTGACTAACGACTCGTGACTCATGACACGTGACTGATTTTAGATTCGGAAAATCTAAAATCCCCCCTTGACAAATCCGTAAACTTGTTTATAATATAAACTAAACTATACTATAAACCGGAGGTGAATATGATAGTTAAAAAAATAATAGATAAGTGTCCGATAGAATCGAATTTCGTAAAGCTGGTTTTTGGGGCGGTTATTGCAGCTTTGCTGGTATCTCTTGGTATGATTAGCGTATTGAAGTTGTTCGGTTTTTCGGTTAATCCTGTAATCCCATCGGTATTTGCCTCGATTGGTGCTGCTCTCTATGCTGCAGGGGTAAGAAAAGAAGAAAGAAAATGCAGGCAAAGGGAGAGGTAGAAATGTATGCGGAAAATAATAATGTAGATAAAGTAAAAAAGGTTATGGGAGACGTAAAGGCATCCTGGTGGGAAGACGGGATGGTCGAGATTATAAGCGGGATAGTTTTTATTGTGGTTGCGGGGCTATTGAGTGTAATGGAATTTGTATCCAACGAGAAGCTGCAGGCAGTCTTGGGAGTAGTGTGCGTATCTGTTATGGTAGCCCTTGCGGTACTCGCCCGATGGTTTAAAAGGCAACTCAAGGAAAAATATGTATGGCCAAAAACAGGGTATTCGAAACCCGGAATCGGCAAAAAGCCATCTCTTCTTTATATTCTATCTTTTGAATTTCTGGTTCTTTATGTAGGATTGATTTTGTATATCTTCTTGAAATTCAAAACGACCAATCAAATCCCGGTCGGAATAGCTTCTTTTTATCTGGTGAGCACCAAATCAAACTGGTTTTTTGCCGGTTTTATCGGATTTTTTATCTTTTTTGTTTATTTTGCAGTCTATCTGGCATCCGGATTAAAGAGATTCTTATTGACCGGTCTGCTGGCACTTGGTTCGGGTGGTGTCTGTGCGTTTTTTTCGGGAAACGAATCGATGATAGCCATTACAATCATGGTAACAATCGGAATATATTCCTTATTTACTGGCATACCGAGATTTCTGATTTCCCGTAGAGGGTCTCAAGATGAGTAAGAAAATTATCTACGGTAGGATAGGCAATATAGACAAGCTTATTCATGAGCCTTCTAGGCTGTTAATCGCCTCTATTCTTTCTGGGGTGAAGGAAGCGGATTTTAACTTTCTTTTAAGCCATAGCAAACTCTCAAAAGGAAACCTTTCTGTTCACTTATCGAAACTGGAAAAGGCTGGATATGTGAATGCGAATAAAAGATTCATAAATAAAATGCCGAATACTGTATATAATCTGACAAAAGAAGGCCGCAAAGCTTTCGATAGCTATCTTAAGAATATGGAAGGAATAATCAGAAAGAAGAAAGAGAAATAAATTGGGGTTTAGGATTTTGGTAACGGAGTCATGAGTCATCAGTCTCCACTCCCCAGTCGTGACAATAGAAGCTACAGTATCTACATGTTTTACATGTGTAAATTTTTGAGGTGTGGTGAGGTTTTAAACAAACAAAAAACTGGGGTTGTGGGATGTGCCTCTGTGTTTTTTTTCTGTGTTCTCTGTGGCAAAAAAAGGGAAGGTGGTGGTGCTTACTTGACTTATAATTGAATATTTTTATTATAACTAAGTAATATATTTAAAAGGAGGAGAAATGAACAACCTTATAAATATAATAATCGAGCCCGGTAAAGCTTTCGAACACATAAAAGAAAAAGACGACTGGTGGATTCCTTTTCTTGGTCTTGTGGTTGTTACTTTGATATTCCTCTGGATCAGTGCTCCTGCAATGTCACGTATCACCGCTCAACAGATGGCTCAAATGGGTATAGACAGACAAATACCTAAGTCTGCAGAATTAATAAAATATGTAGTGGCTCCGATTGCAACTTTTATTGGATTTCTTTTTATATCTCTGATTCTCTGGTTTTTTGGAAATGCTTTCGGAACTGATTGGAACTATATTAAAGCTCTCGACTTATATTGTTACTCTTCTGTCGTACAGATAATAAGAAGTATATTAAATACCTCTCTTCTGTTAGTTCGTGGCATTCCCAATATAATGACTTTGAGAGATTTAAACATTGCAACCGGACTCAATATGTTCTTCAGCCCTGAAAATCCAAAACTTTATGCTTTTCTTTCGGGTATAGAAGTATTTTCCATATGGCAGTTTGTGTTGATAGGCTATGGAATCTCGGCAATCACCGGTATATCCAAAAAGAAAGCAGCTATCGTTTCTGTAATACTATACATCTTATCCGTTGGAATTAGTGTTCTCTTTGCAAGAGAGGTATAATGTGATTCTATTTCTGCTTCTTTCTCTTAATCTGACTCTTGATGATGCAATCGAAATTGGTTTGAGCGAGAGCCCTTCTTATTTACAGGCAAAAAAGGAATTGATGTTAATACAAAAGACGAACGCTTCCGCATATTCAACCCTTCTTCCCTCCGCGTCCGCAGGGTATGTAGAAGCCAGGACTCGTTCAAGACTTGACGGAGCGGAAATTTACGATTCTACAGATAGCTATTATAACTTTAGAATGGAATGGGATTTAACCCCGGGTGATTTTTTGAATGCTTTTTCTGCTCACTACGGTAATAACACAGCATATTTTTCTTTTATGGACACGAGGAATCAAACAATATATGAAATCATATCTCAGTATCTCAACACCCTTAAACTTGAAAAGCTATTCGAGAGTAGAGAAAAGGCAGTAAAACGCACAGAAAGCAATTTGAATCTCATCGAAGAAAAAAAACGGCTGGGTTCTGCTTCCAAAGCAGAAGTCTGGCAGGGAAAAGTAAACAATTTACAGGCGCAGTTAGATCTTCTGGAAACAGAAAAGAACCGGAAACTCAGCTTGCTCAGACTGAGGAAAATCATTGGGATGGAAGTAAAAGATACCGTTTTACTGGAGGAACCGAAAATCGATTTCAGGATACCCGAAAAAGATTCCATTCTAATACTGGCTATGAAGAAAGACCCTCTTCTTAACGAATATGATTCCGAAGTGAGGAAAGCGAGATTCGACTATTTGAAAACCTCGACAAGTAATCTTTTCACGGTTGCCTTCGGAGCGGTATACCAATACCAGGATGAGCGTATTCCAAGTGTTGACCTGGTGCAGAACAATTACGATTATTCGATAGGATTTTCAATATCCGTGCCTTTGTTTACCGGATTTTCCAGGGTTAATGATTTACTTATAGCAGAGTTGAAAGTGGATTTAGCCAATCTAAAATTAAAGGAAAGAGAAAAAGAATTACGAATATCGGTCGAAGAAGATTACTTGTTATATGGTGAAGCCCGGCAAAGATTACAGCTGGCAGAAACTACCGTAAGTTTCGCCGAGGAGAGCCATAAAGCCGCAAGCGAAAGATACCGCCTGGGAGAATCTTCAATGATTGAACTACTGGGAGCGGAAGAGGATTTGTTAAGGGCACAATATTCCCTGACCGAAGCTCGATTTGACTGGTATCTCTCTCTGTTTAGATTGAAAAGGCTTATGGGGAGGTTATATGAAGAATAAGAAAAAGTTGATTATCGGGTCTTCGATAATTTTGATAATTGTTATCATAATATTTGCCAATTTGAAGAAAACAGGCGGCGTAAGCGTAACGGCTTCAAAAGTAGAGAAGGGAGAAATAGAAGAGATAGTTTCCGCTCCCGGAGAAATCCACGCAAAGGAAGAGAGAAAAATTAACGCCGAGGTTACGGCAGAAGTAATTAAATTATATGTAGAAGAAGGCGATTGGGTCAAAAAAGGGCAGATCCTCGTAAAATTAGATTCCACCGAACAGTTTGCGGCATACAACAGGGCACTTGCCAATGTGAACGCTCAGAGAGCCGATCTTGAATTCAGAACAGAACAAATGAAAAGGAAAAAAGAGTTATATGAAAAAGGTTTGATTTCTCGAGAAAATTTCGATAATATCGCAACCGAAGTCGAACTCGCCCAAAGCAATCTCGAAAATGCCAGGACCGAGTTAAACAGAGCAAAAAGAATGCTTGAAAGGGCTACTATCCGCTCTCCTATCATGGGTACCGTAATGGAGATAGATAAAGAGGAGGGAGAGGTGGTTGTGGCTGGAACCATCAACAATCCCGGCTCTATAATATTGACCGTTTCGGATCTTGGAAATATGGAAATGGTTGCAGATGTGAATGAAAGTGAAATTCCTCTCGTATCTATAGGAGACACTGCTAGAATAACAGTGGATGCTTTTACAGATACGACGTTCACCGGTATCGTATACTATAAAGCAAGTATGCCGAAGGAAGCAAGCTCCCAGGCAGCTGTCGAGTTTGAAGTTAAAATATCAATCCCTCATCATGCCGGGATGCTGCCGGGTATGAGTTCGAACTGCGAAATAGTAACCGCCAGGAAAGATAGCGTTCTCAGGATACCTTTGCAATCGCTCGTTACTAAAGACAAAAAGAGCGGAGTCTATAAAATAGAAAACGATAAGACGAAATTCGTCGAGACCAAAACAGGAATAATGGAAGGGAAATGGGTCGAAATTAAAGAAGGCCTCCTGGAAAACGACCTCATTGTCACCGGACCTATTAAAACCTTGATGAGTCTTACGGATAATCAAAAGGCAAATTGGAAAGAAGAGAAAGAAGACTCTTTGACAGTAGAAGATAAAACTAAAACGAAAAATCGCGAGGATAGCCCCTAGCGAGGCAAAGCCTCTAAAATGAAAAAATTAAATATAAAAATGGAAAATGACAGATTAAAATTCAAAGATAAATTAAAAATAGAAGCAACGAATCACACGAATAACACAAATATTAAAAAAATAGTCTTTATTTTTCTATGTTAATAAAAATGATTGTTTCAAATTCATTTGTGAAATTTGTGCAAATTGTTGTTAAAAAATGGGTTGTTTTGGGTGGGATATAGATATGATTTTGCATTTTTATTTGTCATTTTGCTTTTTAATTTTTTATATTTTATTTACCGGAAAAGGAGTGTAAAATTAAATGAGATATGTTTTTCAGAGAAAGTTACCCTATAATACTATGAGGTGACCAGAATGTTCAGGGGTTTTCTGATCGAAATTTTGCGCTCGTCAATCGAGTCGATAAAGGCTAACAAGCTTCGTTCTCTGCTTACAACTCTTGGTATTGTAATCGGAGTTATGACTGTTATCGGTGTAATGTCTGTTATTTCGGGACTCAAAAATAATGTGGCTAATACTTTTTCACAGCTAGGTAAAAATGTTCTGTATGTAGATAAATATCCATGGTCCATGGGACATATGAGTAGGGAGGAATGGGATAAGATTAGAAAGAGGGACAACATCGACACAAAAGAGTTGGAGGCTCTGAAGGAATACGGAACTTCTTTAGAATATGTATCTCCCCTTGTTACAAGAAATTTGAATATGAATAGAGGAGAAAAAGAAGCGGCCGAAGTCGAGATAAACGGAACTTCTGAAGACTTTGACAGAATACGTAATCGAAACGTAAAACTTGGACGTTTCCTTTCAAAAGATGACTTAAAATACAAGAGACACGTTTGCGTTCTTGGGACAAAGGTGGTTGAAACTCTATTCCCGGATGAAAACCCTGTTGGCAATAAAGTAAAAATCCAGGGGAGGCAGTTTAACGTAATCGGCGTACTCGAAGAAAAGGGAGAAATGATGGGATGGAATATGGATAATGTTGCGGTTATTCCCTTTACAACAATGACCGAATTCACAGGGAGAAGCGATCGTTCTATTACGATAGCAATCTATGCCGAGAATGAAGAAGAAGCAACAGAGGAAATCAGATGGATACTACGGGGAGCACGTAATTTAAAACCCGGAGAAGAAGACGATTTTTCAATTAATTCTTCTGAAGCCTTGATAACTCAATTCAACCAATTAACCAAAACGATATTCTTAATTTCGATTGCAATTGCCGCAATTTCCTTAATCGTAGGCGGAATCGGAATAATGAACATAATGCTTGTTTCCGTTTCCGAAAGAACAAGAGAAATAGGCGTCAGGAAAGCAATAGGAGCAAAATCAAGTGAAATTCTTGGACAATTTCTTATGGAATCCGTGGTAATATGTCTGGTGGGCGGATTTTTAGGAATTTTACTGGGAGCCTCACTTACAAAGTTAATTTCTATTATGAGTAATGGAAATCTGCCCTTCTATATCCCGATATGGTCGATATTTCTCGGCTTTGGTTTTTGCTGCAGTATCGGCATTTTCTTTGGTTACTATCCCGCAAGAAAAGCTTCAAAGCTGAGTCCTGTGGAAGCTCTTCGTTATGAGTGAATTAATCAAAATGAAGAATGTCACAAAAGTTTATCCGCTTGGAGAAACCGAGGTTCATGCGCTTACAGGCGTCGATCTCACAATAAAAAAGGGAGAATTTATTTCGATAACCGGTCCCTCAGGTTCGGGCAAATCTACTCTTATGCATATAATAGGATGTCTGGACATAGCTACTTCGGGTTCGTATTTTCTGCAGGGCAAAGACGTAAATAAGATGAACGGTAACCAACTTGCCGATATAAGAAAAGAACTCATCGGCTTCGTTTTTCAGGATTTCTATCTGTTGCCGGATGTACCCGCGTGGTACAACGTTTCCTTACCGATGATATACAACAGAGTTGCACCCAAAGAAAGGAAAGAAAAAGCCATCCGGATTTTAAAGAGTGTGGGGCTTGAAGATAGAGTAACCCATCTCCCGAACCAGCTATCGGGCGGGGAACGGCAGAGAGTCGCTATTGCAAGAGCTCTTGCCAACGAACCGGAAATCATCATAGCGGATGAGCCGACCGGAAATCTCGATTCGGTCCGCGGGGAAGAGATTCTGAAAATCCTTTCAGACCTGCATAAAAAAGGAAAAACAATTATTATCGTTTCCCATGAAAAATACGTAGCCGAAAGAGGTAATAAAAAAATATACCTTAAGGACGGACGTATTGAGAGAACGAATTAAAATAAAACCGAGTATATTAATAATCAACTGGCAGGACTGGACTAACCCTCTATCCGGAGGAGCGGAAGTCCACCTTCACGAAATATTCAAACGTCTGACCGGAGATTTCGATGTCTCGCTTCTTTGCACACACTTCAAAAAAGCGACTCATTTCGAAAAAATAGACGGAATAAAAATTTATCGCGTTGGTTCGAGAAACACGTTCAATTTTCATGTTCCTAAAGCATATAAAAAAATAAACGAAACTCAAAAATTTGATATTGTTATAGAAGACCTTAATAAAATTCCATTTTTTGGTGAGAAATTTATACGTGAAAAGAGAATCGCAATTCTTCATCATCTTTTTGGAAAAGCAATATACACAGAAACCAATCCGCTTTTCGCCTCTTATGTTTATTTTTCCGAAAAACTCATACCGAAGTTTTATAAGACTGTGCCGATAATTGCAATATCGGAGAGCTCAAGAAACAAAATAGTAGAGATGGGGATCCCCCGAAAGAATGTCGAAATAATATATAACGGAGTTGACCCTAAGTCTTACCGTTCCGGAGTAAAAAAGAGTGTTCACCCGACGATTATTTGTCTTAACAGGATGAAAAAATATAAAAGAATGGATATTTTAATCAGGTCAATTCCGGAAGTGCTAAAAGCGATTCCGGAGCTAAAAGTTATCCTTGTAGGAGAGGGGGATGACCTCCCGCGCCTCAAAGAGATTACCCGAAAAAACGGAATCGAGCATATAATTGAATTTACCAATTTTATCTCCGAAGAGAGGAAAACCGAATTGCTTGCCAGTTCCTGGGTTTCGGTGAATACCTCGCCTATAGAAGGTTGGGGTTTAACCTCCATAGAAGCTCAAGGCAGCGGCACACCTTCCGTCGTTCCCGATTCTCCCGGACTCAGAGAAACCGTGAAAGACGGAGTCAGCGGCTATATTTACCCATTTGGTGACACTAATCGCTTGTCCGAAATTCTTATCAAAGTTTTAAAAAACAAAAAAACACTCGATAAAATGGGAAAAGAAGCAAGGAAATGGGCGGCAAACTTTTCCTGGGATGCGTCTGCGAAAAAGATGAAAGAAACAATCATAGCACAACTTTTATAAAAGTTTAACCACAAAATAAGCATAATTTTTAATACCTCCCGCCAACCCTTTTTTAACAACAAATAGCACAAATTACACAAATATATTAAGAATAAAATTTTTTGTTAATAAAAGTAGAAATTCTTTTGTTTTCATTCGTGCTATTCGTGTAATTTGTTGTTTCTAATTCTGGGATGTGTTGGGTTTTAAACAACAAAAATATAGTTTTTTTCTCTGTGTGTTTGTTTTTTCTTTGTGGTCTCTGTAGTTTAAATATTCAGACGCCAGATTGCAAAATTTAAGACCGAAGCAAAACTTACCCACAGTATATAAGGAATAAGCAACGCCCCTGCAACCCAGGATATCCGGAAGAAAAGTATTATCGATGCCAATATAGCTATCCAGAGAAATATAATCTCGATAAATGCGGCAAAAGGAGACTGGAGCCCGAAAAACAGAAAAGACCATAATGTATTTAAAACGAGCTGAAAAATAAAAACAGCAACCGCTATTTTTACGTTTTTCTCATTCAATCCGGTTCTCCAGACAAGATATAAAGAAATGCCCATAAGCAAAAACAACGTTGTCCAGACGGGAGCAAATACCCAGTTGGGCGGGTTGAATGACGGTTTATTTATACCGGCGTACCAGCGGGGTATAGAAGGAGTGGTAAATAAAGAACCTACAAAACCTGCCAGCTGGCAGATAATTATACTCGAAAAAAGAAGTAAAATTTCACTTAACTTGCTTCTCTGCATTTTTCCTCCTTAAAATCACATTGCTATCAAATCTTTCGTAAAAGAAGAAATCAATCCTTCAATTTCCCATATACGCAGCTTCATCTCTTCTTTATGACCTAAAAGTTCACTCATTTCTTCGTTCAAGTTACGCAGTTCATCTGAAGTAATAGTAATTGGTTGGTGCTGAAGATTGATTTTATCAAGCGGAATACCTGGAAAATTTCTCAATAATTCCGGAGTCAATATCAAAAACTCCATAGAAGTATATCCCTCTTCAGTGCTCATTATCTTAACGGGATAAAACAAATGCTCTGTTTTAAATCTGTATTGTATTGCATCGTTGGTTTTCAATTCTTTATCCAGAGATACGACATCAAAAACGAACCAGGAGAACTTTTCTTCCAGATATTCTTCGACAACTTTCTTTAGCCCTTCAGGAATCACCGGATTCTTGACCCCTGCAGAATCAAGATAATTCTCCACCCATTTAATAAAACTGTCTTTATCTAAAACATGCGCAACGGAAATATCATGTGCTCCTATTTTTTCATGAAAGGTAATTTCCCCCGCTACCTGGGATGAACGCTCTTTTCCTCCGTTTCTTTTATGCATTAATAAATGCTGTTCTCTGATTTTTTCGTTTATAAGTTTGGTAGCTTTCCCGAATACTTCTATGTCGCCTTTTTTTACCGCAGGTTCGGAAGGTAAAGGCAAAACCTCAAGAACTCCTGTAGAATCAGAGGCGTTCATATCCGTAGAAAGCAGGAGTATTTCCTCCGTACCATTCCAGGCAATCATAGCTCTCTGCGTGGGTTCGAAAATTCTTACATCGGGCTCAAAAGGAATAGAACCACGGTCCGCATAAAGCGCTGTATTTAAAAGCAAGAGAAAGATAAAATATTTCATTAATTTCATTCTAACCTCCGATAAAAAGTGTAATATTTTTCTTATGAAAAGTCAATCTTGGCGCAATCCCATTTTGAACCCTACTATAATTTATTATTGTAAGTCTAAGTCCATCCATACCATGTCGTTACCTTCGCCGATATAATTGGGGAATACCGCCGTAGGAGTAAACCCAATACTTTTATATAGTTTGGTGGATTCCCAATTCCATAGAGCAGTTTGAACTGTAATCTTTTTCATTCCTTCCGATTTACATAAATTTATTATTTTTTTTAGTAAAGAAGTCCCGATACCTTGATCTCTGTGTTTTCTAATTACAATCAGATGTTGAATAATAGCAATTCTATCCCAATAGGGGAAAGATACAGAAACAAATCCTATAATACAGCCTTCTTTTTCTGCTACTAAAACACTGGCTTTAGGATTGTCAACGTCATTACGAAAAATAGTTTCGTTTTCATCGGGATTTAGTTCTAAATTTAATTTTAATAATTCTTTGAAATCCGAGGAGGGGTTGTAGAGGCGAATTTGTATGTCACTTTTTTTCATTATACTTCTTTACTCCTTTGTAAAAACAATAATAGAAATTCTGTATATGTCAAGAATTTTTATCTCTTCTTGACTTGATAAGTATTGAACTTATCTTTACGAGGTATGAATAAAGAGCGAAGAAAAATCGAGATAAGAGGTATAGTTCAGGGTGTAGGGTTTCGTCCCGCCGTCTTTCGCCTCGCAAAAAAACATAATCTAAAAGGGTCTGTAGGTAACGATACCATGGGAGTTGTGCTGGATATCGAGGGACTTCCTGATGAAATAGATTCTTTCCTGAAAGAACTAAAAGTGAATCCTCCTCCGCTTGCGAACATAGAAAAACTCGAATCGAAAAAACTTAATTTAAAAAATTACAAAGAATTCAAAATAATCGAGAGCAAAGAGCAGAAAGAAAAAACGACCCTGGTTTCCCCGGATATAGCAACGTGTAAGGATTGTCAAAATGAGTTACTGGACTCTACGGACAGGAGATATTTATATCCATTCATAAACTGCACAAACTGCGGGCCACGTTTTACGATAACGAAAGAACTCCCTTACGACAGAAAAAACACAACTATGAAGAAATTCGAAATGTGCGAACGATGCAAAAAGGAATATGAAAACCCGCAAGACCGAAGATTTCACGCACAGCCTGACGCATGCGACGTCTGCGGACCACATCTTGAACTTTTAGACTCTAAAGGAAAGAAAATCAAAGGTAATCTGATAGAAAAAGCGATTGAATTTTTAAAAAATGGCAAAATCGTCGCGATAAAAGGGCTCGGAGGTTTTCATCTTGCCTGTAACGCAAAAGATAAAAAAGCTATCAAAACTTTAAGAGAAAGGAAAACTCGTCCGTATAAACCTTTTGCGCTTATGGCAAAAGATACATCCGTGATAAGCAAATTCGTATATGTCTCGAAGCAGGAACAAGAGCTATTGCAAAGTCCCCGGGCTCCCATAGTCCTTCTTGAGAAAAAGAAAACCGGGGAGCTTCCGGATAATATAGCTCCGAACAATAAATTTCTCGGCTTTATGCTGTCTTACACTCCCCTGCACATTCTTCTGTTCCAGAAGCCGGAAATTATCGAGGTCCTCGTGATGACTTCAGGGAACAAAATAGACGAACCGCTCGCTATAGACAATGACGAAGCATTCGAAAAACTCGGAAATATTGCCGATTATTTCCTTATTCACGACAGGGATATATGGATTGGGGCAGATGATTCCATCGTGAGGATAATAGACGGCGAGCCTCTCCTTTTGAGACGCTCGAGAGGCTATGCTCCACAGCCCATTAAAAGCCCCGTTGGAAGTAAAAAAAAGATTATCGGTTTTGGTGCTCATAAACATAATACTTTCTCTATTTCCCGGGGAGATGAAATTTTCATGAGTCATTATATAGGAGAGACAGACAATCTCGAAACGATAAAAGCATTTGAGCGGGGAATCAGTCATTTTATTAATTTCTTCGATATTCCTCCCGATATAGCAGTGGTCGATTTACATCCCGAGTACGAAGCGACAAAGTTCGGCAAGAAATGGGCAAGAGAGAACAATAAACCTTTGATAGAAGTCCAGCATCATCACGCTCACATCGCATCCTGCCTTCTGGACAACGATATGAATGAAAAAGTAATCGGAGTGGCATGGGATGGAACCGGGTATGGAGCAGATGGAAAAATATGGGGAGGGGAATTTTTGCTTGCCGATTTAGAAGATTACAAAAGAAAAGCTCATTTGCAGTATATTCCGCTGCCCGGCGGAGAAATGGCGGTGAAAGAACCCTGGAGAATGGGTGCGGCATATTTGTATAAAACATTCGGTAAAGACTTTATCAAGCTTGATATAGATTTCGTAAAAAGGCTCGACAGGAAGAAATGGACTGTCATAGAAAATATGATAGACAAAAAAGTGAATTCACCGGAGACTTCATCGATAGGAAGACTATTTGATGCGGTATCATCTATCATAGGAATAAGAGACACCATAACGTATCAGGGTCAGGCTGCAATCGAGCTTGAAATGATGGCGAGGGACAGCGGAGGCGAATTTTACGAATTCGAAATCCGGGAAGAAAATGGTATTTACGTGATAAACCCCCTAACGGTTATACAATCGATAATAGAAGATATTAAAAACGAAGCCGCAGCGGATTCTATCTCTTCAAAGTTTCACTTCGGTTTAGCAGAAATGATTGTGAGGGTCTCGGGTTTATTACGGGAAGAAACTCGCATAAATAAAGTTTGTCTTTCCGGCGGCGTTTCCCAGAATATGGTTCTGAGGAAATTAACAACCGAAAGATTGGAAAGAAATGATTTTAAGGTTTACAATCACAAAAATATACCGCCGAACGACGGAGGCATTTCAGCAGGTCAGGTCGCAGTCGCAATGAAGCGTTTTTAAACAAAAAAAACATTTACCACAAAGAACACAAAGAGCACAAAGTTGTTTATTCTTTAGCTAACAGCTAAAGGCAAAAAGCTAAATTCTTAGTTTAACAACAAATTACACGAATATCACGAATATTTTTTAAACTTGGAACTCAAAACAATCGTCCGTTGATTAATAAGAAGATTACATATATTATTATTCTAAATAATAAGGAGTTATAATTGAGGGTCTTGTACACAACAGACTTACATGGTAATGAAAGGTATTATAAATATCTGGAAGAAGTTGCTTTTCGAGAGAAGGTTGATGTGGTAATTAATGGGGGGGACCTTTATCCGGGAGTTTCAAAAGAAGGACAGAAGAACTTCCTGGATGAGTTTTTCCGTCAACATCTTAGTTTTTTCGATACTAAAAAAATTTATTATCTTACGTTTCCCGGGAATTATGATCTTAAAGTACTGGATCCTTTGTTTGACAGCATATGCAGTGGGTTTGAGTTTGCTTTGAATCTTAATCGCAGGAAGATAAAAATTAATGAATATGATTTTATTGGAATTAATTTGGTTTCCGATTATCCGTTTCGTCTGAAAGATAGGTGCAGAATGGATAACAAAGAGTTCGAGTTCCCACCCCAGCATGGTTCGGCAATATTTTCTTCCGAAGAGGATTTCAAGGAGATGAGTACTGAGGAGTGGTTTAAGTATGCCCGAAAACTTCCCACATTGAAGGAAGAATTAGGAAAATTGCCACAAATAGATGACCCTAAAAGGACAATTTATGTAATACATATGCCTCCTGCGAATCTGGGTCTTGATGTATGTTATGGGAATAGGAAGGCCGGTTCGGTCGCAATATATGAGTTCATAAAAGAAAAGCAACCACTTCTCACACTACATGGTCATATCCATGAGTCACCTCAAGTTTCAGGGGTCTGGAAGGCTAAACTTGGCAGAACAACCTGCATCCAGCCAGGGCAGGAGGATAAATTGACTTATGTTACGATTAATCTTGAAGGTTCGGATTTGGATGTTTCAAGGGAAAAGGTTTGACTTTTTGTTCAACAAAAAATAAAATAAAACACAGAAGTGGAAATAGCAAATTAGTGAATTAGTTGATTGGTGAATTAGTAGGAAAATTGCTAAAAGCCAAAGGTGAAAAGCTAAGAGCTATGTAGAAACCGGTATCTGGTACCTGGTATCTGGTATCTGGTATCTAAAATTCACCACAGAGTTTTTCAGCCGTCGGCTGAAAGCTGTGAGCTTTTTACTTTTTGAAGTCGTCTAAAGAACACAAACAATGCGATTGTGGCAGTCAAAGTCGCTCCTCCCATTCCTAAATTCAGAGTTAGGAAGATTAAAATTATGTTATCAAATACGTAACCTATTCCTCCTAAAACGCAAATAATCCCGTTAGATATTAATGCATATTTAATCACTTTGTTTAATCGGCTTCCTGTAAATACAGGCGCAATGAAGAAACATGATAAACTGAAAAACAAAGTCCAACCAACCAAATTTATTCCGGCAATACCCGATGTCGGGTTAGATTGAATAAATTGTTCCAGTCCGGCAATCTGTCCATTGGCAATACTCAGTCTAACCGAACTAATTTGAACAAAGTAGTGGATGCCTATGCAAGTGGCAAATATTGTCGCAAAACAAATGCTGATTCTGCTCAAGATTTTTTTGTCTTCCGGCGCATAGTCATTGATGCTGTGCAGCATTATTAAAAATGCAGGAGCAAAGAGCAACATTGTAAATTGGGCTAAATACTTAAATGACTGATTGTAGTTATTGGAATAAGTTATAAAATCCGCAAGGTTTGTCCACTTAAAAATTGGATTTACTTTAAAGATTGCCACAAAGCAAATTGTCCAAATAACAAAAGTAGTAATGCAAATCAAGGCTGTCCAATAGCCGAGTTTAATTGATAGTGATTTCATTATACGTCCCCTCCTTCATTTAAATTAAAACGAAATAATTTATTTTTTTAAATTGTAGATATTTAAGAAAAAATGTCAAGGAATTTTTTAGCCATCGGATGTTTTACTAATCAACTAATTTACCAATTGACTAATATACTGAATCGAAGATTCTACGGGATTCAAAAAACAAGACCTGCCTTGATTGTTTTCCACGCAAATCTATAGTAGTTATTCCGCAAAAAACTTTTTCCGCAATCGAATATCCTCTGATGAGCTGCCGATTTGAACTTCAAATTCGCCCGGTTCGACAATAAAGTCATTCGATTTAATATCATAGAATGATAGTTCGGATGCAGGAAGATTAAACGAAACGGTTTTATGTTCACCCGGTTTGAGAGTGATACGTTGGAACCGTTTTAACTGGCGGATTGGCACCTTGATAGAAGCTTTTGTATCACGGACGTAAACTTGAACGACTTCGTCACCTTTGTAGTTGCCGGTATTTCGCACAGTGCATTGAATTTTAATTGCACCGTCCTTGCTAATTTTGTCGGTACTTAATCTCAAATCACTGTATTTGAATGTCGTATAGGAAAGCCCGTAACCGAATGGGTATAAAACGGGTTTTTCAAAATACATATAGGTTCGGCCATAATTGATAATGTCATAATTGGCAAAGGGCGGCAGCTGATCGGTTGACGCGTAGAATGTTTCCGGGAGTTTGCCGCCCGGATTGATGTCGCCAAATAAAACATCGGCGATTGCCGTTCCGGTAGCCTGGCCGGTATACCACGCTTCAAGGATAGCAGCAGCATCTTTTTCCGTTCCTGCCAAAGCTACAGGGCCACCGTTAATGAGAACAATGACAATGTTAGAGTTTACTTGTGCAATCTCTCGAACCAAATCTCTTTGAACTTGAGGTAATGTAATATCCATCCTGTCATTTTCTTCTTGAGAAATAAGGGGATGTGTTCCAAGAACAAGGATAACCAGATCGCTTTCTTTCGCGATTTCTTTTGCCTTATCAAAATTTTGTTGACCGAGGTCCCACACCAATCGCGCTGTTGCGCCGAGACTATTATCGAAATATTCGAATACAATTTTATATTCTTTTCCGGCTTTTAATTCAATGTTAGCTTTGTTTGGCTTTTCACCATGTTCTGTCCAATCTTCAAAAAACAATTGATTGTCTACATAAAGTCGAGACCCATCATCTGTTCTCGTTCCCAGAGAAAACACACGAGTTTCCGGGGGTATTATTTTACCTGTCCAACGAACCGAGAACTGGTCATTTGGCACCTCAGGTGCCGGGGATTTTTCGCCCCATCTAAAATTTATAATGGAATCGATACGAGTTAAAACAGGTTTGCCTGATAAATCCATGTTATCAAAATATTGACCAATCATTCCTGTTTTGCCGGAGTCATCGATTTTTGTAAAATATTCTGTTTCGATTGGTCTTAAAAGTCCGCCACCAACCCCGCAGCCTTCAACATAGTTGACTTTAATTCCATAACTCGATGCTTTATTTTTTATTCCCTCAAGCGGACTGATTCGGATATTGGGCCAGCCGCTATAGATACCCAGTTGGCACTCCTCCGCATTTGGTCCGATTACTGCAATCGATTTTATTTTGTTTTTGTCCAGAGGTAAAATGCCTTCATTTTTGAGGAGGACTATTGCTTTTTGAGCAGCTTCAAGAGCCAAATCACGATGGGCCTGACAGTCCAATTTTTCTTCCGGAATTGCGCGGTATGGTACCATTTCAGGAGGGTCGAATTCGCCTAATCGAAATCTTGCGGAAAGCACGCGTTTAAGTGCGCGGTCAAGGTCTTTTTCTTGAATCAATCCTCGCTCCAGAGCTTCATGCAGATAACTACTATAATAATTACCGCAATTTAGATCACATCCTGCAAGAATGCCGCGCGCTGCTGCCTCGGTTCCCGTTTTATAAAGATGATGTCCTGAAACCATATCGTGAATGGCTCCGCAGTCGGATACAACATAACCTTCGAATCCCCATTTTTTTCGAAGAATGTCGGTCAGCAAATAATAATTGCCGCAGCATGGCTCTTGATTTAATTCGTTATAAGCACACATAATAGAAAAAGCTTTACCCTCGACGATCGTCCGCTGGAAAGCCGGCATATAATATTCCCATAAACTGCGCATATCCACATCGGATGAACCCGAGTGGCGGCGCATTTCTTCATTGTTGGCAATAAAATGTTTTGGAGTCGAGACTGTTTTAAGATAAAGAGGATGGTCTCCCTGCATACCTGTTACAAACGCGACAGCCATTCGCGAAAGCAGATAAGGGTCTTCACTGTAGGATTCTTCATTTCTTCCCCAGCGTGGATCACGTGCAATGTTGACGGTCGGGCTCCAGTACGTAAGGCCTTTTCCTTCGATATTGTTTTTAACACGAGCTTCATCGGAGATAGCTGTTGCTACTCGACAAACAAGCTCAGGGTCCCAGGTCGAACCTAAAGCGACTACTTGAGGAAAAGAAGTTGTACCTACAGCTAAGACTCCATGCAAAGCTTCGTTCCAGTAATTATACCCGGAAACACCGAGACGGGGAATAGCATCTGAACGACTTATTAGTTGACCTGTCTTTTCGTCAACCGTCATCAAGTCGACAAGATCTGAAAGCCTTTGAATGTAAGAATTTGGTTTGAACACATTCATTATGACGGTATCGCTTACTTTTTCATTGCCGGATTCCGTGGCAGTTAGTGTTAACAGATAATAACCCGGTCGGGGAAATGTTACTTTCGTCGTAGGATTTGATACATTATGAAAAAGAACTTTAAGATTCGCGGGACACGTCCACTGGACACCTATATTCTTTGGGTAAACACTTCCCTTAAGTTGAATTGTTTGAGTCTTTTCCCAGTTTACAAATTGGTTAGTTCCAGCATCGATTTTAATTTCATGAGACTCCGAAACGATAAGTAAAGGCATAAAAAGTGAAATTAAAACTATTCTAATCAAGTATTTTACAGGAATTTGTTTCATCACATCCTCCGTTTTTTTCACCTAATTTTATGAAATAATATGAGAAAAAGGAATAAATGTCAAGATTGGGATTTTACCGCAGAGGCGCAAAGAGCGCAGAGAAGAATTGAGTTTTTGTTTGACCAAATCCTAAATCCCATATCCCAACCCCCAGTATTACCACAGATTACACAGATTAACACAAGATTTTTATCTCACCGCAAAGATGCTAAGGACGCAGAGAGAACAACAATTTAGTTAACCACGAAACATACGAAATACACTAAATTTTTATTGTAATTAAAAAACTAAAACCGAAGGCCTAACACCTAAGGACCCTTTTCACATTTCAAGGTTTGACTCCGTGGCACTTAAAATGTTCGAGGTATTTTTCAAATAGAGCAACATTATTATTATATTTATTACTGATTGTTAACGTAAACATTCTGTTCGATTGTCTGCAACACCACACGGAGGTCACCCCGTACACCGCTTCATCGGTAGTGTCTATATATGACCACGTCTGATATAACACTTTATGACCCATAGGCGAGGTAAAATAATCGCAGGAATCCTTCTTAAAATCCTTTCTTTTTTCCCATTTAAAATCCACTGAAACCATTTTAAGCTCCCTTTTCTTAGTAACATTACTACTATCTTTGGGTGAGGTAGAAATATCATCGGGCATTGCTTGAGGATCTATCCATCTTTTCTCTTGTGCGTCAACCCAAAATGAAAGAATTTGTTTTAATTCTCTATACTGATCCTCGGGTTCATCAGACCGAACACCACCCAAATGCCAGATAATCTGTAAGGTGTGGTCTTTTGCGTAACATTTTAAGGAGCCTTCGAAATATGTGGGAAAGGGGTGAAAAGGGTCAATAAATCTGCGGCGTTCCAGTTTTTCAAATTTCGGGTGACTAAATGATATCCCCCATCTTTCTAGAACTTCAGTAAATTCAGGAAAGCTTTTTCTTTCACAGGAACCGATAGAAAAGAATATCATTATAATAAATATTATCGAAAATCTTGATTTCACTTATCTCTCCTGTTACTAATTTAGAAAAACGGCTATGATTGTCAAGGAATTTTTTAGCCACGAAAGCACTAAGACACAAATTTACTAATATACTGAATCGAAGATTCTACAAGATTCACGATTCAAGAC
>CAZGBM010000003.1:0-56339 GCA_964523975.1 uncultured bacterium
CTGCACTCTGGCAGCCGTGGTCATATATCCGGGCTTCCGCTTTTCCCACATTGACCATTTTAACAATCTGGGCATGGACACCGCTCACGAAAAAAAAGACAAGCAGAAAGATTAACATAAATAATTTCCTCTGTTTCATTTTCAACAACCTCCTTTTTATCTATTAAAAGTATTTGGTGTGTTTCGTGGTTTAATATTTTTCCACATCTTCGTGGCTAGTTTAAAAATCAACTCTTACTCCTAAATTCAAAAACCTCGGGTTGGTATAGTATAAATATTTAAAATCAGGTTTATTTATATAAACCTTATTGACTTCTCCTACTTTATCATTTCCTCCGATTAGAAGAGTATCAGAGGCGTATCTTTCCTCTTCATACATTGGTAGATGAAGAGAACGCAGATATTCTATCTTATCCGTGTTTGCGGAATCGGACCTGAAGCAATTGTCGCCGGTCATGTATTTCGAGCCAAACAGATTGTTTACTTCGGCGTAAAGACTGAATTTAAAACCGCGTAACGAGACATCTTTACAGAGGAGCAAATTCCAGTAACCCTCATCCTGCCATTTGAGATTGTTTATGTAGTCCGGGTCGTCGGGCGAAAGAGGGTCCGGCGCAAGAGGGTCGAAACTGAAATAATCGCCGCCAGTTCTGGTATAAAGAATACTGCCGGAAATATTCTTCGCTATCTTTCCCCAATCGTCGGCAGTATAAAAAGTAAGGAGAAGGCAAAGAGTCCCTTTTGGTCCTATCTCGATTTCCTCGAATCCTTCTCCCCGGTATGCGCCCGTATTGAAGTCATATGACAAAAAGCCTTTAAAAAGTTTGCCGTATCTTTTTCGTAGAGAAATTTCAAATCCTTCTATATTGCCGTAAGCGTTGTTCGTGTAGGTCGTATAAGAAATCTCCCCGTTATCATCATAATCTGTCTCTCCTGTCTGGTAATCATAATTGTTGTAATAACCTGAAACGTGAAACAAATACCGGTCGAAGAAACTCATTTCGAAACCCAGTTCATAAGAAATTCTTACAGGTAAGTCCATTTGAGGATTGCCCAGGTATCCGGTCGAGTCCGAATAATCATTAAATAAACCAAAAAGTCTTTCGGTTTCGGGCAGTAAGTAAAAATACCCAAAGTTGAAGTAAATTTTGCCGGATTCGCCAAGTAAAGAAGATACGCCCAGTCGAGGGCTTATTTTCCATTCGACGTCATTCCTTCCCGAATTGTAATAATCCAGTCTTAACCCGAATTTAGTGTAAGCGTTTTCAAAAGAAAATTTATCCTGCACATAAAGCCCGGCCCGGAAAAGTTCTGCTTCCCAGTCGGCAACATTCATGAGTTCTCCCGTTCCTCCGGAGATATAATTGGACGAATTCGAATATATCCTGTCATGATTGATTTGGAGCCCGGTTTCGAGCTGATGGCGGGAAGAGACTTGCGAAGTTGCCTCAACGCTGAAGTTGATGGTGTTGACCCAGGAGGCGTCCTGCACTATCCTTCCGAAGTTACTGAACACAAAATCGGAAGGTAGCAAGTCCCGATAATAACAATAATTGCCGGGGAAACTTTCATAGCCGAATGGTGTTTCTCTCGGTATCGCTATATTTCCGAAGTATATAAGGTCAGTCGTATCTCTGTAATTTTCGGGGAAATCCGGTTCTTCCCATACCGGGGTCGTTAAGTATCTCGACCGCGAATAAGAAAGCCTTAAATTATAAAATGTAGATGGACTTAGAGAATGGCTAAAATCCAGACCCCATAAGTATCTTCTTATATCATAAGGATTAAGAGCGTCCACCCAGTACATAAAATCCTTTTCTGCAACATTTTCAAGTATATTACCGCTACCTGCCCAGATTCTGCCGTTCGGGTATATTTCCCGTGAGTCTCTGGTGACGGTTTCTATGGTTTCGAATATTCCTTTTATATTGAGTTTTACTTCGGGTTTTAAGCGAAACGTTATTTTCCAGTCTGTTTTATTGTCGACGTAATTTTCTCTCGTAACGGGAAGAGAGAAAGGCTCTATGTTCCTTACATTAGAGACAAAAAAAGTTATATTGTTTATCCCCGGGAAAGGGCCCCCGAAGCCGAAATCAAACATATACCCGGGTTTATCCCCATAAGTTCCAGGTATCTGACCAAGAGCCTCGCTCTCTTCTACCCTGTAGATATACATAAATAAATCTCTCCACTCCTCGGGTGTAAGGGTATCTCCTTCGGATTCTCTCTCTCTGGAATACTGAATCCAGCCGTCGAATTCCTCGTAATCATCTTCTTCCTCCGGCAGTACTGTTGTACCATTCCAGCAGAGACTGTCCGTTGTATCGACGAACGGACGAATGTGGACGTTATCCCGGCTGAAAATTCCATTGCCTTCGTGCGGCATGTGAGGAAGAGTGTATCGAAAATTAGCTGAACCATGATAAGAATCTCTCCTTCCTTCTTTTTCTATTATGTTGATTATACCTGAACTTGCATTGCCATACGCGGCATCGAACCATCCGTCAAGCACGACGACATTATCGACGGCAGACAAAGGGGGAGACAATATCGATGTATTTATTCTGTTGTCAGATATAGGGAACCCATCGGTTACAAACACATTCTGCGGGGATTTTCTTTCCCTGTAGCCTAAATCCGCCATTCTATGAAAAGCAAGATAATCTTCAAGGCTGGCAACTAAAGGGATTTCATTTATTTCTTCGATAGTTGAATAATAGTTTCTTGAAGAGATATCCGTTTTGATAATTTCTTTTTCCGCTTCCAGGGTCACATCTCTGCCCTTAACCGTTCTGGGAGCGAATAGTTTAAGATTCAGGACGGTATTGTGGTCTGTTTCGACGGTAACACTTTTTACGGTCAGGGGCAGGTACCCGATTCCCCTGGCTTGAATCTCATAGGTTCCGGGAGAAACATTGTTAATATGGTATGACCCGTCTTTTCTGGAATCTACACCTAAACTTGTTCCTACAACTATTATGTTAACTTCTGACAGAAGTTTACCCGTTTTAGCATCAACAACTGTGCCTTCGATTTGTCCTTTAATACTTGCTGAAGACTTTAAAGAAAAAACAAAGAGAAAAAAAACTATAATGGGACGCAGATGAACACAGATTAAGAAAGGATTTTTGTTTATTTGTCTGCCCTCGTACCCGGTACCGGAAACTCGGTGCCTGAAATATTTTTCCCATCTACGATATTTTAATTTTACCAAATAACCAATCAACTAATTCGCTGATATACTATAAACCTAATCCGATTCTATCTCTATTGCGTTTTTCGGACACGAGGCGACACACGCCTGACATTCAATGCACCCCGGCATATCGAATTTCAGCACAAGTTTAGAAGAATCATTAGAGTCAACTTCTTTATAGTATTTATCAAGCTCTTTCTTATTCGTGACCTCATTGTCAACAGGTTTACACCATCTTCCGCTCTTGCTACCTTCTAAGATTTCTACCGGGCAGGCATCCGCACAAGCAGCAAGACCCGTGCATTTACTATAATCGTATATAACCTTAGGCATTGAAACCTCCTTCCTTCGACTGAAAAATTAATAAGCTGATTCAATCTTTTGTCAAGGGGGAGCGGAGCTAAAACGGGCTGAATGTTAAAAGTAAACGATAAAGTGAAATTGGAAGTCATATTATCGGTGTTGACTAATAGTTATATATAGCCATTTGATAAGATAAAAATTCGTCTTAAAAAAATAGTTAGGGGGCAATATCATATTGTTGAGTGTTGCCCCCTGTAATTTTTTTTCGTCGGTTTATTCCTCCGGTTCTTCTGCTTCAGTTGTCTCTGCAGCAGGAGCTTCTTCTTCCGCAGTTGTATCGGCTTCTTCTGTCATTGTTTCTTCTGCGGTACTCTCTTCTACTGTAGTTGTTTCTTCTGTAGTTGTTCCAGCCTCAGACGGCTTTCCGCATCCGGAAAAGAAAACCATCAACAAAAATACACAGCAGACAAGAATAAATGCTTTAAATTTCATGGAACCTCCTTTTCCTTGTGTGTTAGCTGAAAAGTGTATGCATATTTTACTATTTGTCAAGGGTTTGAATGTTGGGAAGTGATTTTGCCGGTGTGCAGGTGGTTTTTCCCGACCTGTCAGGAATTTCGGCAGCCGGTTAATAGACTTATGATTTTGATTTTTCCGCAATTGTTCTACGGGGATTAGCCTCTTGACTTATCGTTATATCATTCATATATTTTAAGAAATGATAACGGGGGTGAAACAATGAATATAGGATTTATCAAAAAGTTAATAAACGTAGTAGAAGAGAGCAATATAGAAGAAGTTGAAATCCGGCGTTTCTGGACAAGAATAAGAATATCTAAAGATAAAAGTCGGAAAGTATCTTCCGTAAAAGTATTGGCAGCCGATTTGGGAACCGAAACAGTAGAAAAAACAGAAAAAAAATCAATTAAAGAGGAATCACAAAAAGAAGACACGGATATACATACTATCAAATCTCCGATGGTGGGAACTTTCTATCGGGCGCCGGCTCCCGATGCGCCTCCGTATGTTGAGAAAGGAGATATGATCAAAAAAGGAGATATTGTTTGCATTATTGAGGCCATGAAAATAATGAACGAAATCGAATCCGATATAAGAGGGGAAATTGTTGAAGTTCTGGTTTCCAACGAAGACCCCGTTGAATATAATCAACCATTGTTCACCGTTCGTAAATCGTAACGTATGGATATTAAACCACTCTTAAAGAAAATGATAGAAACCGATTCTTCCGACCTTCACCTGAAGGTAGGAACGCCCCCGATACTGAGGATAAACGGAGAACTTACTCCCATGGAGATGAATAAACTTAGTAAAGAAGACGTAAGAATAGCGGCATCTTCTCTTATGACGAAAAAACAGCAGGAAGCATTTTTGAAAGATAAGGAAGCGGACTTCGGTATCGGCATCCCCGGGATATCCAGATTCAGGGTTAACATATATATACAAAGAGGCAGTATAGCTCTTGCCATAAGACCTATATCGAGGGAAATAAAGACCGTCGAGGAGTTAAACCTGCCTCCTGTACTTAACGAGCTGGCGTTCGCGGCAAGAGGTCTTATTCTGGTAACGGGCACAACTGGTTCGGGAAAATCCACTGCGCTGGCTTCAATGATAGACTATATCAACAAAAACAAGAGAAAACACATTATTACTATCGAAGACCCCATAGAATATCTGTTGACGGACAAAAAATCCATCATATCTCAAAGAGAAATCGGCACCGATACGAAAAGCTTCGCCAATTCTCTTCGATACATTCTCCGTCAGGACCCCGATGTTATAATGATAGGAGAGATAAGAGACGCCGAAACTATGGAAACAGCAATAAAAGCAGCAGATACGGGACATCTGGTTTTTTCGACTCTCCACACTTTAAATGCGCCGGAAACGATAAACAGAATAATAACCTTCTTCCCTCCTTATCAACATCATCACATTAGAACTTTGCTGACCAGTGTATTGAAAGGGATTATTTCACTACGTTTGCTTGCCAAGATGGATGGTACAGGACGTATCCCCGCCACAGAAGTTCTCGTCTCCACCTCGACAATAAGAGAATATCTGTTGGACGAGGAAAAAATAATGGCAATTTTAGACGCTATCAGGGAAGGAGAAAAATACAAAATGCACTCTTTCGACCAGAGTGTAATGAATCTGTACAAAGACAGGATAGTTGACCTTGAAACTGCCCTGGATAATGTCAACAATCCGGATGAATTTAAGATGAGGCTAAAGGGCATTGAACAGTCTTCTAAACGCTGGTAAAGAGATGAAAAAAATCCTTATCGCGAACCGGGGAGAAATAGCGCTCCGGATAATAAGAGCAGCCAAAGACTTAGATCTCAAAACTGTAGCAGTTTTCTCGGAAGTCGATAATGATTCCCTCCATGTGAGGTTTGCAGATGAATCGGTCTGTATAGGAGGAGCTCCGCCTTCCGAGAGTTATCTGAATATACCCCGTATCATCGCGGCCGCGGAAATTACCGGAGCAGATGCCATTCATCCCGGATACGGATTTCTGGCAGAAAACCCTTCCTTTGCGGAGGCGTGTGAAGACAATAAATTCACATTTATCGGACCTTCCTCCGGAGTCATAAAAAAAATGGGGGACAAAGCCGAAGCAAAAAAATTTATGAAAGATGCAGGAGTGCCGGTAACCCCCGGTAGCGACGGAATCATAAACACTGAGGAAGAAGCCCTTTCCGTTGCCGGTAAGGTTGGTTATCCTGTACTCGTAAAAGCTGTTGCCGGTGGAGGAGGGCGAGGGATGCGACTGGCAAAAAACGAATTGGAACTTAAAACGGGTTTTTTAATGGCGCAATCGGAATCTCAAGCTACATTCGGAGATAAGAGATTGTATGTGGAAAAGGCTATTGAAAATCCACGCCACATAGAAATACAGATTATAGCCGATTCTTTCGGAAACGTCATACATCTTGGCGAAAGAGAATGTTCTATCCAGAGAAGACATCAAAAATTGGTCGAAGAAGCTCCGTCTCCGGCTGTGGATAAAAAACTCCGGGAAAAAATGGGAGAGGCAGCTAAAAAAGGGGTGAAGGAATTAGGTTATAAATCTGCAGGAACTATTGAATTTATAGTTGACGAAAAAGGGACTTTTTATTTTATGGAAATGAATACGCGCATACAGGTCGAGCATCCGGTGACCGAAATGACGACAGATATCGATATCTTGACGGAGCAGATTAAAATCGCAAATGGAACGCCTCTTGAGATTAAGGATCAGAGTAAAATACAAATAAGAGGACATGCCATGGAAGCTCGCATCAATGCAGAAGACCCATCCGCCTCTTTCTCGCCGAGACCCGGAACGATACATGCCCTGCATCTGCCAGGAGGTGCAGGAATACGAATAGATTCTCACATTTACCAGGGTTATAAAATTCCTCCCAATTACGATTCTCTTCTCCTTAAATTGATTACCTATGGAAAAAACAGAGAGCAAAGCAGGAAAAGAATGCTTAGGGCTCTAAACGAATTTGTGATAAGAGGAGTTCCTACGACTATACCCGTGCATAAAGAGATTTTTAATCATCCTGATTTCATTCAAGGCAATATAAATACAAACTTTCTGAAGAGACTTGGATATTAAAGTTAAAACATGGCTGTAATTAAATATGCATCAAAAGAAATTGTCTGTAAAATTGTTTATTATGGACCCGGTAGGGCAGGGAAGACTACCAATGTGAAATATATTTTCTCGCGCATCCCGGAGCAAAGAAAGTCTGATATTATCTCAATGGCAACCAAACAGGATAGGACTCTTTTCTTCGACTTTATGCCTGTAGAATTAGGTGCTTTTAAGGGCTTCAATACAAGGCTCCAGATCTATACCGTCCCCGGTCAGGTAATCTACGATTCTACCAGAAGGCTGGTTTTAAGGGGAGCTGACGGAGTGGTTTTCGTAGCCGACTCGCTAAGAAGCAGAATGGAAGACAATATATGGAGCTGGGAAAACATGATTGAAAACTTGACGGAGAATAATATTAATATTAAAGAAATCCCGATAATTTTAGAGTACAACAAAAGAGATTTAGACGATATCGCACCTATGGAAGAACTGGAGGATGAGTTGAATCCTGATAATTATCTTTCTTTCCCTTCTATTGCTACCACAGGAGAAGGAATTATTGAAGTGTTTAAGACTATAGGTACGGAAGTATTGAAAAACGTAAAAAGTAAACTCGGAAATTAAATTTGGAAAAAATAATTTATTCAAGGTTCAACGTAGAAGTTATCAAAGCCATAAAGAAAGCTCTTTCTTCAAAAGAAGTTAATCCTCTTTTTATATATGGACCGTCAGGTTCAGGCAAAACATTCCTGGTCCAAAATATGCGGGAAGAATTTAAGGGTACTTCTGCCGTCATTAAAGCGGAAGAGATTGATTCATCGCTCTTAGAAAAATACTTGAAAAACGATTTACTAATAATTGAGGATCTTCAATTGGTGAGACCTTCAAGAAATGTGATAGATACTCTGTTTAATATACTTGAACACTTTACAAAGACGGGCACCAAACAGATAACGTTTACATCCGATCGCCATCCGGGAGGATTAAATCTGCAAAACCGTATAATATCCCGGATTGAAAGCGGAGTTACCGTTCCGATAAAGGTGTTTGATTCTGTTTCGAAGAGGATCGTCATAGAAACGCTCGGGAAAGGATTATCCGATAATTTTTTAAAAAAACTTCAGAAATTGGACATAAAAACGATGAGCCAGGCGATCGGAGCTATAAGGAAAGTAAGGGTTCTCGGATACGTTCCGGACGAAAAAGACAGGATGGAGGAGGCAGATAAAAAGAAAAAAGAAGAGGAAAAGAAAAAGGAAGAAGTAAAGAAGCAAGCCGGGGAATTTGAAAAGTTCATTCAGGATGTCAAAAGAGGTTTTCCGGAAAAGTTGGTTGAGACAGAAAAAGCGGAAATTCTCAGGGATGAATATCGCGCTAAGATGTTCGTCTGGAAAATGAAAGGTTTTAATACAGATAGGATAAAAAAAGTCATAGACGGTAATTTGGACCTGTTAACAGGAGAATTCGTATCTTACACAACAGATATACAGAGGCTGATAGAACTACAGAAAAGATATGGTATGTTAACTACGGACAATCTAATAAAGGGTTCTATACTGTCGGAAGAAGAAAACAAAGAAGTAGAAAAGGCGCTTTTCAATCCGGATAAAGTTGAGTGGCTGGCAAAAACAATTGAAAAACTCGAAGAAGAAGAGGATAAACTTGCAGAAAAGGCCCGTAAGAAACTTGAAGTCACAGGGAAAAAATTAATACCGGATGAGGAAATTTCGAAAGAAAAAATAAAAAATTTGAATAAAGTATTATCAATAAAGTTGCAGGACGAAAGTTTCAGGCTTATAGAGGATTTTTAATATGCCTATAAAAGGTTCTCTTTCGGATCTCTCAATTATGGATATTCTGCAGATGTTGCACATAGGAAGTAAAACAGGAGAACTCGCAATAACAAATGAGGAAAATCTGGTCTACCTTTACCTGGATTCGGGGGATCTTACCAGCATTCATTGGATGAACAGAAAAGATAGACTCGGCTCTATACTGGTTGAAAACGGAGTCATAAAAGAGAAACAACTTCAGGAAGCTCTATCACTTCAAAGTGAAAGAGAAAATGCGCATCTGGGAGAGCTTTTCCTGGAACTCGAATTAGTTAGTAGGGAAACCTTGACCGAATATCTGAGAAAACAGATGAGAGATACAATAATAGAATTATCGGGATGGGCAAAAGGGTACTTTGTATTTGAATCGAGAGAATCTTACGAGCCGGAAGTGCTTCCGGTTTCAATTAAAATAGATGACGTCCTGCTTGAATCCGCAGCGCTTAAAGACGAAATGGCTGCATCTTCACTTCCCGACAAAGATTCTATACTTGTAATTTCTCCGGATTGGAGCGATTATTCCATTCTGACGGATGAAGAGGAAATGGTGTTGAGCAAAGTGGACGGAGAAAGGACCTTGTCTTCTCTTATAAATGCGCTTCCGGTAGAAGAATTTAAGGCTCTAAAGCTCCTTTCCGACCTCATAAATAAAGGAGTCTTAAAAGAACTTAAAATAGAAAGGCAAACATTATTAAAAGATAAAGAAAGGATAGATGAGCACAGGAATCTGGGAGTCGCTTTTGTGAAAATAGGAATGCTGAATGAGGCTTTACGGGAAATTCACCGTATACTTGAACTGCGGCCCAATGATGCTGAGGCTCTTTTCTACAAAGGAATAATAAGCTTCAAGATGGACGATCTTGACGAGGCCGAAAAATCCTTTAGAGAAAGTCTGTTAGTCGTCAAGCATACTTCCACGCTGAACAATATATACCTGATAAACGAACTTAAAGGAAACAGTGAAGTCGCACTGGATTATTTGTCGCAGGCTTTGAAGAAAGAAGAAAACAACGAAAAAATTCTTTTAAATAAAGCGATTATATACTTAAAACTTAAAAAGGATGAAGAAGCTCTGGATATTTTGAATGATCTCAAATCAAAAACTCCGTATACGGAATTCTATCGAGCTTACATTCTGGCGAGAAAGGGGAAAATCAAAGATGCCATGAATCTCCTGGAAGAAGGATTGTCGCTTGCTCCTGAGTTCGGAGAGTATTTTTACAATCTTGGCAGATTATACGAAACCTGCGGAGACGAAAAGAAAGCCACAGAGATGTATCAACAGGGATTAAAATCCGACCCTGATTGTCTTATACTCTCAAAGGCATTGATTGACTACTACTATAGGAATAAACTTTTTGACCTCTGCGAAGTCAGAATAGATACTCTTATGTCTTCGGGTGTTCGAGATTGGGATTTATTTTTCAAAAAAGGTAATATTCTTTTCCAGAGAGGGAGAACGAAAGAGGCGGTCGAATTATGGAAGAAAGCTTTGGATTTGAACCCTGATAACAAATTAATAAAAAGGACGATTGAACTTGCAGAAGGACATGAAGAAATTTAAAGACGAAGATTTAGGGGAAGTCCTTGCAGTAATAAAAAATTTCATGGACTTTAATCCTGAAAATTATAAGTTGAAACCTTTGGTAAGAAGAATTCGTTCCAGGATGAGGAAGGTCGGTATTGATATTTATGGTGAATATGCCGAGTTGCTTAAAAGAAACAAAGGAGAAAAAGAAAATCTTAAAAAAGCACTCACAATAAATCTGACGAGTTTTTTCAGAAACAAGACCGTATTCGATACCTTGAAGAACGAAATTCTTCCTCCCATGAAAAACCCGGTGATCTGGAGTGCGGGGTGCTCTAACGGTGCCGAACCTTACGCAATTGCGATACTATGCAGGGAACTAAATCTTAAATGTATTATTCTGGGAACGGATATAGATAAAGAATCGATAAGGAAAGCCTACGATGGCTTTTATAACGAAGCTGCTTTAGCGGAATTACCGTCTTATTACAGATTAAAGTACTTTGAAAAAACGGAAGACGGATACAGGGTAAACCGCGAGATTAAAAATTCCGTGGATTTTCAAAACCTGGATTTGAAGGATATAAACTTCGAAAACAAATTCGATTTGATAGTTTGTAGGAATGTGCTTATATATTTAAACAAACAATTTCAGGAAAGCATTCTTAACTCATTTTCGATAGCTTTAAAAGAAAACGGGTTTCTGGTACTCGGCCAAGTTGAATCCATCCCCAATAAGGTAAGAAGTCTGTTTTCTCCGGTAAACATAAGAAATAGAATTTATGCAAACAACAAAAGAAATATTAGTTGAAACAGGTAATCTTAAAGTATCCAACGGTTCCAATACTCTTACGACGAGAGCACTGGGGTCGTGTGTTGCCATAACCTTATACGATAAAACAAAAAAATTGGGGGGTATGGTACACTTTATTCTCCCTGAAAATCCCGGAGGCAAGAAGAGGGGAAAATACGCGGATACCGGAATAAAACTTCTTTTAGAAAAAATGATAGAGGGAGAAGCGAGAAAGGAAAACCTTGTAGCAAAAATGATCGGTGGAGCGATAATGTTTGCCGAATTTACGGACGATGTTGCAAATTCCATTGGAAGAAGAAATGTAAAAAAGGCCAAAAACGTTCTAAGAGAGCTGGGAATCAAACTGACAGCGCAAGACATAGGTGGCGACTACGGTCGCTCGGTGAAATTTCATTTATCCGATGGTAAGGTTTATATAAATTCATATAAGACCGGAGGTAAAATAATTTGATTGATGTTTTAGTTATTGAAGATTCGGCGTTTATGAGAAAGGTTCTTTCCGAAATCTTGAATGATGACCCGGAAATCAACGTTGTTGATACTGCTATAAACGGAATGGAAGGGGTTCGAAAAAGCTTACTTTTAAAACCCGACGTAATAACGATGGATATAGAGATGCCTTATATGGATGGCATAGAAGCCGTAAAAACAATAATGGAGAAAAACCCGACACCTATAATAATGATATCCGCTTATACGAAAAAAGGAGCGCAAAAAACCATAGAAGCCCTCATAGCCGGAGCTGTAGATTTTGTGGAGAAACCCGGAGGACCGATTTCTCTTAATATAATAGATACTAAAGAAGAAATAATAAAGAAAATCAAAATTGCCTCAGAAGCCAACCTCAAAACGGCAAAAAAAAGTAAAAAAATTAATTTAAATCAGGAGAAAATGAGCGACAGTTTAGTTATAATAGCGGCGTCTACAGGCGGCCCGAAGATTATTACCTCTATCCTTAAAAAACTTCCATACGATTTTCCCGCACCGATAGTGGTCGTTCAACATATGCCCGAAACTTTTACTAAAGAATTTGCCCATAGATTGAACGAAAATTCTCCCTTGTCGGTTAGTGAGGGAAAAGACGGAGCTCCGCTTAAGAAAGGCAAAGCTTTCATTGCACCCGGCGATTTTCATCTTGAGTTTACCGATGATCGACGAATAAAATTAAGCAAAAAACCAGCTCTTCATGGAGTTCGCCCTTGTGCCGATATCACGATGAACTCTGCCTCGGAAAATTTTGATGGTAACCTTATAGGAGTTGTCCTCTCAGGGATGGGGAAAGACGGAGCCATAGGAGTAAGAAATATCAGCAAAAGAGGCGGATTTGTAATAGCGCAGGATAAAGATACATCCGTCGTTTACGGAATGCCCAAGGCAGCTGTTGAAAGCGGCTGCGTGAATCTGGTTTTGCCGTCTCATGAAATTGCTGACAAATTAACTGATTTGGTTAAGAAAGATGTTTGAAAAAATAAAGAATTTGTTGTTAGAGATCGAAGAAACAGGAGTAAAAAATAAAGGTGAAAAAGAAGAACAATTAAAAACAATTCTATCAACAATCAGTAAGATAAAAGAAGAAATACTTGATATAGAAAAAAAGACAATAACTTTATTGAACACGGTTAAAGGGGTTGAAGATAAAGAAACCCGGGAGAATAATGAAACTGCCGAAGAGAGCAGCTTTATCAACAAGATTCAATCGGCCAGGGTTAATATAACAACCTTAATCGACAAAGGCTGGAATCTTATAGTAAGCGGCAAATATGAGGAAGCGGTAAAAGCGCTCACCAAGGCGAAGAAAATGGACCCCAAGAATATAAAAGTATATAATCTGCTCGGCTGGGCTTACATACACCTCAAAAAATATGATAAAAGTTCTCTCATTTTTCAGGAAGTTTTAACAATGGACCCGAAAAACGAGATGGCTCACGCAAACCTCGGTTATATAAATCACAAAAAAGGATTATATGGCGAAGCAATCGAAAAACTATCCTCTATAGAAAAAAACGCAAAAGACAGACAGGCTGTTCTTTACGCTTTATTTTACCTTGGGCTGGTTTATTACGAAAGAGAGATGTATGAGGACTCGATTGAATTTTTGAATAAAGCCATCAACGCGGGGCCGAATTTATACGAAGCTTATTATTATTTAGGAAAAGCTTACGAAAAACAGGGATTGAAAAACCTCTGCAATCAAATCTGGGAAAAGTTGATAAAAATTAATAAATACAATATTTGGGCAGAAAAAGCGAGGGCGGAATTGGATGGTAAATGAATATTGGGGGCTTTCAAAAAAGCCGTTTTCCAACACGCCTGACTTGAGTTTTCTCTTTAATAACGATGGCTTTGAAGAGGGTTATGCAAGACTTTTATATAATTTAACCGAGATCAAAGGTGGTTTGACTCTGGTTACCGGAGAGGTCGGCAGCGGTAAGACATACCTTGCGAATGCGCTTAAAGAAAACCTAAAAGAACAAAACACTCTTCTGTTTATAATAAGAAATCCGAAACTCTCTTCAACTCAATTATTAAAAGTAATATTGCAACATATAGGGGAAAAAAATATTCCGAGAATCAAACTTGCGGTCTTAAACGCTCTTGAAAAGGCTCTCTTGGCTCTGAATGGAAAGGGGATAACAGTGATAGGCCTGATTGACGAAGCCCAGATACTCTCGTTTGACGCTCTTAGGGAAATACGCCTTCTCTTGAACCTTGAAACTCCGGAGGAAAAACTTTTGCACCTTGTGTTGCTTGGTCAGCCTGGTTTGAAGAAAAGAATCGACAGGGTGCCTCAGTTGAAACAAAGAGTCAATGTCCGTTTTCATCTTGGACCTCTCACCGGAGACGAAACCCAATCTTATATAAAACACAGACTTGGAGTAGCGGGAAGCAAAAAAGAAATATTCGAACAAGAAAGTTTAGATAAGCTCTACACGATCAGCAAAGGTATTCCCAGAGTGATAAATAATATTGCCCAGAATGCTCTTTTCGTAGGAGCAACGGAAAACCTGAAAAGTATCCCTCCGGATATAATAGACTCCGTAGCCGAGGATCTGGAGATCTGAGTGAAAGAAAGAAAGAAGATAAGTTTTAAAAAAATGCTATCGAAAGAAGAAAAGAAACAAGAAACAACTCCGAAAGATACAAAGATCTCAAAAGAAAAGCATATCGCGGCGAGGGAATCCCTTACAAAGATGGAGCCTGTAGTTAAAGAAGAGAAGGTGGATAAGGACAAATCCGTGAGGATAAAGCCGGCTGAACGAAAAGAAATTATTAAAGAACCGAAGCGAGAAGAGATAATGATTGTGAGGGTGGGAAAAGAGTTTTACGGGATACCTCTTTCAAACGTTGAAGAAATCAGAAGAGAAATAAATTTGACCAGCACTCCTCAACTCTCCGAATTTTTATCCGGGATTGCCGAAATAAGGGATTTGATAATCCCTGTAGTTAATTTTGGACAGCTTTTTGGAATTCGGATAGAGGATAACAAAACAAAAAAAATACCTCTTATCGTCGTGCAAATTTCAAAACAACTTATAGGTCTTCAAGTGTCCGAAATCGTTGAAATTAAAGAAATCCAGAAAAAAGAAATACTTTCTCTTCCCGACATATTTCCTCCGAAACTTTTTTCCGGGGGGTATTCTTATAAATCAATCGTTGTGGGCATTTTAAACGTCGAAAGCTTATTGAAAGGTAAACAAATTCAATCGTTTAAGGAGAAAATAGATGAAGTTATCAAATAGATTTGCCTTAATATCTTCTCTCGTGAGTAGTGTGACCGGAGTTCTGCTCGTACTTTCATGTGTCTGGTGGACCATTCCGCTTGATGTTTACGGTAGAACACTTTCCTGTCTTGGAATTATAGCTCTTGTTTTAGGGATAGTATTTTATTTTTTTCAGGAAAACAGGTTACGAAAAGCAATTGGTGGAGGAGACACTAAGACTATTTATGATACGCCGGTAGTATGCGGTTTGCATACGCTTCTGGATTTCGGCGTCTTTATTTGTGTATTTGCTCTGCTTGTAAATATTTTTATGGAAATAACATCTTTAAAGAATATCGTCAGAATAGGCTTTTCTCTCTTGCCGGTAGGACTAATCGAGATGAGTCTTATTTACTCTTTAAGTTTCTTTTTGCTCACTCCTTACTATGAGACAATCGAAAAAGAAAAATTCACAGGACTTAACATAAGCCGAAAAATTTTATTATTGGTTGTTCCCGCGATAATATTTACCGGATTTACCGGATACGTTATAACAAAGTCGTGGGGCGGCTTGGTTTACCTCGTATTTCCATGCTTCGTAGTCTGGACTCTGATTAGAATGATAAAAGAACCTGTCGATTATATAAATGAAAGAATGCAAAACCTACTTAAAGAATCTCCTTCCTTAGAAGAGAGGAAGAAAGTCATTTCCGGAGACGAAATAGCTAATATAGACGAAGTTCTTTCGCTGTTTTTGAAAAAAACAGTTTCTTTGGTCTCAGATATAAAAAGTGCAGCTGATAATGTTCGAACTCAAGGGGAGGCAATAATGACTGGCATAAGAAGAGGTTCTTCTTCTGCCAAACAGATTGATAAATCCGTACGTGAAATCCTGAGTAATAAAGAAGAAAGCGAACAGATTATCGATTCGGTCGAGAAGAATAACGAAGGGCTCTCTTCTCTTTCCACGGAGATAGAATCACAAATTAAAACTTTGATGACCACTTCCAAAAATTTGATTGATCTCTCAAACTCGGGAGAAGAAAAATCGGAAGAAGGAATCAATAGAATCAGTGTTTTTGTCCAGAAAATAGGTGAAGGTTCGAAAAGTCTGGAAGAACTGTCTTCTGCTTTCGAAGAAATAAAAGAATTTAACTCTTTAATGGAACAGATATCCGATGACACCAATTTGTTGGCACTAAACGCTTCCATTGAAGCCACAAGGAAAGAAGGTGAGGAGAGCAAAGGCTTCAGCGTTATTGCGGATGAGATCCGTAAACTCTCTAATGATTCAGCTTCTTACCTGGAAAAAACGAAGGAAAACATAAAAAGAATGAGCGAAGCAGTGCACTCGATAGTCGAATCTACGGAAAAGTCGATATCTATATTCGAAGAAAGTAAATCTATAATACAGAAAACGGCAGGTGACTTAAAGAGCATTTCGGAAACAATCGGTATGACCACGAACATGGCAGAACAGATTTCTTCTGTACTGAAGGAAGGGTCCAATTTTACCGACGAGATAAAGAAATCGGTAAAAAAAATATCGTCGTTAAATGAAAAGCAAGTAGAATCGGCTCTGGCACTTTCGAAAGAAACGAATGAACAGGTAGCGTCGATGGAAGACACCGAGGTAAGAGTTCAAACGTTAATGTCGTTGACAGATAAGATTAAGGAGATTAAATAATCTGGCGCGATAAAGACGTCAAAATGCAAAAATCAAATATTAAAATGAAAAATGACAAATCAAAATTTAAAAAAAATCAAACCACGAGATTCCACAAGATTAACACCAGATTTTTGGTTTCGTTTCCCCATCCCCAAAACCCATAAAATTAGCCACGGATTAACACGGATGTACACCCTTGTACGGTCGTTTCTCTCTACAGGGCAGGCAGATATGAAAAAGTTTTTTGAATTAACTACAATAAAAGATGGTTGGGAAGGGAATCCGTGATTATCGGTGCAGATCTGTGGCTAATAAAAATATAGGTTTACCATGAATAAAATTCTTATATTTTGTTTGGATAATATTCTCTTTGGAGTTAATATCGACCAGGTTAAGGGGCTTGGCAAATTAGGTAAAACAAAAAATTTTACCGAAAGTCCTAAATGGATTGGCGGGTTTGTAAAATACAGAGACAGTGTATTCCCGCTGGTAAAATTCTGGGAGCTACTGAATCTGGAGACACCTGAGAAGAAAGTGTTACTGCTACCTGCGGCTTTCGATTACTGTGCGTTTTTGATTTCGGGGGTTATGGGGATTTATGAACTCGAAACGGATAGAAAATCCAGCAGGGTATATTCTCTTCCTTACCTTTCGGGTTTTGGGACTTTTGAGAAAAAAATCGTACTTGAAATAGAATTGGGAAACCTGCTGACGGAAAATCAAAAGAGGACCATAAAAAAACTGAATAAAGAAAATGAAAGAAAATAAAAATTCATTTATATTAACCACAAAGTACACAGAGGAACACAAAGAATTCGGTAACGGGGAGCCAGAAGTTAAAATTCCTAAAACTTTGAAATTTTTGGTTTGGCAAAAGGAAATAAACTGTGATAATATTTTTATTTATTTTTAGTATTGGGGAGATAACAGAACTTACTATTCAGGACTCTTTGCCAATAAAGAATGAATCCTTCTGGGAAAAGTTGGTTTTTGGAGTTGGCTATTCGGGAGGTCTATATTATACCAGTGAATATCTAAGTCCATTTACTTATTCAGGTCTTGAATTAACTGTTCCTTTATATGTTTTGCATTCGGTTGAGGGAAGTATCTTTTACCAGACGAGGAGAGAAGGGTCTCCCTTACCAAGAACAACTGATCTCTATCCCCTTGTTCGTATTTTTTTACCCAATAAATGGGGTGTTGAAATAGGAGGAGGATACAGGTGGGCACATCTAAGTAACACGGAAAGATTAAGCATGTATATTCCACCAGAAGAATGGAGTGATACATTGAGTCATGGTTACCTAGAAAACTCAGGGAATTGGGATTTATCTTTCCAAAATATATTCCTGAACTATAACTTTGATAGATGGACTGTTGGTATTGTGTTCAACCTCTGTAATGCAGTAACAGAGGAAAGTCTTTACGAAGGTTATACTGAATATTTAGAAAGTGCGAAAGTTTCTCGGAAGTGTAGAGGATTCAGTCTCGGTATTACATATTCCATTCCAACCGAATTCATAACTCCTTATTTCAAATTAGAGCTGGGTTCTGCCGGAGAATACAATAACAATTCACCCTGGCAATGGGAATGGAAAGAAAAGCTTTCTGTAAATTTAAGTGGAATTGCTTTGGGATTAAGGATAGATTTTTTAAAAACTAAGTTTTGAATTAGAGAATTTATAAAATATGAATAAAAAAATTCCCAAAAATAAAGTCGCGCTCTGGAAGAAAATCATAGGAAGTTCGTTTCTCTTAGGGAAAATCAAAGGCGGAGGAACGTATTCGTCTGTAGCCGCCGGGTTACTTCTGTTTTTTTTCCTAAATTGGACTTCACCCTATTATTTTATAATTCTTTTCGTGGTCTTGTCATTGAGTATGTTCTTATCCCTTGAAATTAAGGATGACCCCTCCTGGTTTACTTTTGACGAAGTTGCCGGGACAATGGTAACATTTGCTTTTCACAATAAAGATTTATCGACGTTGATAATCGGGTTGATTCTATTTCGTCTGTTCGACATTTTTAAAATTCCTCTTATAAAAAAAGTCGAACATTTTAAGAGTGGAATAGTCCTTGACGATATTATAGCAGGACTATTGGCAAGTATCTTCTTATTTGTCTTGCACTCCCTCAAGCCTTTATAATGCAAAAAACCACTCTAAAATTACTTGAGAATATCGGAAATCTTCTGCGAGAGAAAGGATGGACAATTTCCGTTGCCGAATCCTGCACCGGAGGTCTGATTGGTAGTCTTTTAACCTCTGTTCCCGGTAGCTCGGATTATTTCCTTGGAGGAATAATAGCTTACTCCGATAAAATAAAGATTGGAGTGCTTTCTATCTCTGCTTTGACTTTGAGAAAGTTCGGCGCAGTCTCCGAAGAGGTTGTAGGAGAGATGGCTTCCGGAATAAAAAAACTTATTAAAACCGATGTCGGGATAGCCGTTTCGGGGATTGCGGGACCCACCGGAGGAAGCGAAAAAAAACCGGTTGGGACTATCGCTCTGGGAGTTGACATTCCGGGGAAGATAATTACTAATATAGTGCATTTTGAGGGAGAAAGGAATCGGATAAGAGAGAAGGCAGGTATAAAAGTTTTAGAAATGCTAAAAAAACTGCTGGAGGAGATAAAATAAGACTGTTCTCTGCAATTACCATACCGGAAAAAGCAAAAGATTTAATTTCAGCTCTTTACGTTAATCTCAAAGCCCCGCCTTCCGTTAAATGGGTGGAAAAAGAAAATTTGCATATTACTATGAAGTTTTTCGGAGAGACGGATAAGCTCGTTTCAATCAAAGAAAAGCTGAGCGAATTGGAGGGAGAAATTGCTCCGTTTAGTGTCTCCCTGAAAGGAATAGGTGCTTTCCCTTCCGCACAAAGAGCGATGGTCCTCTGGGTCGGAATCGAAGAGGGGCAAAACAATCTCAAAGAATTGTTTTCATCTATCGAAAATAAAATAGTAAATCTTGGTTTCGAGAAGGAAGATAGAGCTTTTTCTCCGCACATAACATTCGGAAGGATAAAAAAGGGAAAGTACAGTTTACCGGAAAACCTTGACTTCTCGTTCGACTCTTTCCCCGTAAATGAGTTAACTCTTTTTAAGAGCACCCTGACGCCAAAAGGGCCGATATATGAAGTCGCTTATCAGGTTCCCTTAGGAGGCAAATCTTGACTTTTTATCCACCGATAGCATACCTTTTTGTAACCCTTATGCTTGCTTTTATGACTGCTTCAATCAAGAAATCTCAGATAATCGACTTCTTCGGCGAAAAAATCCTGAAAGATTCGAACGAACAAAAAGCAACTCTCTTGCTCGTCGCATTATCTTTTATCCTGGCGCCCTTTTTTCTCTCTTTTGTTCTTATTTCTACTTTCGATAAATGGCTCCTGCGCTTTCAAGAAAAGAAGAAAACATTAACCTTACTGGTCGCCTCCGCCTTAATGGGAAGCATAATCACTCCATTCGGGAACCTCAGTAATGTTTTCATATCCATAGCCTCGGGTAACGGGAAACCGAATTTGAATGTCTCTGCTTTTGTCTCGATAATGTTGCCTTTATGGATATCAGGCCTTGTGATTATTCTTGTTATGACTTATTTTCTATGCAGTAAAAATAAAATAAAAGAAACAGGCAGCACCGTCCAGTGGAGAAAAAAAGAGCTGATTTTCTCGCTGGTCCTTTTCTTTTTTATATTCGGATATTTTAATGCTGGAAAACACTATAATCTAAATCTGTTCGGCTTAATTATCTTGGGAGGAGTTTTTACAATTGCTTTTATGGGGACCGAACCCTTAAAGGCTGTAAACTGGTGGCTTTTGATACCTGTAGGAGTTTCCTTTGTGGTTTACTACCTGTTCCGGTTCTTTCCTTTGGACGGTTTTAAACTTAATCCGCTGATAATGTATTGTATCGGCAGTCTCAGCTCGGCAGGGCTTTCATCCAATGTTGTTTCATTCGTACTTCCTTTATTAAAATATGATGTGAACCTTATCCTGTATTCGGTTTCAGTCGGAAGTCTTGCGGGAATGCTTGGTTCCTACGAATCGATATTGGTCTGGAGAAAAGGAAGAACAAAAATCAAATGGAGTTTGATGTTTGAAATATTTGCTATATTTTTACTAATATCTCTCATAATACTCTTTAAGAGAGGAGGTCTTTATGGATAAAGATAAAGAAAAAGCTCTTGATTCGGTGATGAGCAAAATAAACAAGCAATACGGAGAAGGAGCTTTAATGAAACTGGGTAGCAAAAAAACAGTAGAGGTGCCTTATATACCGACAGGTTCTCTTTCACTCGATGCCGCACTCGGAATAGGAGGAATACCCAAAGGTAGAGCCATCGAAATATACGGCATGGAAGCTTCGGGTAAAACTACTCTTGCACTCCATATTGCCGCCGAATCACAGAAAAGAGGAGGAACGGTCGCTTTTATAGACGTGGAGCATGCCCTTGACCCTAAGTACGCTAAAAGACTCGGCGTTAATACGGAAAATTTACTGATATCCCAGCCCGATACGGGAGAAGAAGCTTTAGAGATAGCCGAAATGCTGGTTAGAAGCGGAGCCGTGGACTTGATTGAAATCGACTCGGTCGCAGCCCTGGTACCGAAAGCTGAAATCGAAGGAGAGATGGGAGACGCTCATATGGGGCTAAGAGCCCGTCTTATGTCACAGGCACTAAGAAAATTAACAGGTGTTCTGAGTAAAGCTTCGACTTCCGCTATTTTTATAAATCAGGTGAGGCAGAAAATAGGAATCTCCTTTGGGAATCCCTACACCACGCCCGGAGGTCTGGCGCTCAAATTTCACGCATCGGTACGAATGGATATCAGAAGAATCAGTACTTTACAGCAAGGGGAGGAGTCAATAGGTATAAGGGTAAAAGTTAAAGTCGTGAAAAACAAACTTGCACCGCCTTTCAAGGAAGCTGAGTTCGATATAATGTACGGTATAGGTATATCTAAAGAAGGTGAAATTCTTGATATCGGGCAATCCTTGAAACTTATAGAAAAGTCCGGAGCCTGGTATACTTACGGCGAGACTTCACTCGGTCAGGGAAGAGAAAACGTAAAACTTTTTCTCAAGGAAAACCCCGAAATATCGGCGGAATTAGAAAGCAAAATAAAAAAGGAATTAAACATCTCCCATGAGCAGGATAACCAGGATAGAGGAGCAGAAGAAGAAAAAGACAAGAGTTAACATATATATAGACGGCGAGTTTTCTTTCGGTCTATATAAAGATACAGTCGTCAAATATCATCTTTATGAAGGTAAAGAAATTACCCAAGAGCAAATATCTTCTATAAGGGAATTCGAAAAACTTACCGAAGCAAAAGAAAAAGTCAGAAACTACATTTCATATAGAGAAAGGTCAAAAAAAGAAATAAAAGACTATCTTACCAATAAAGGTGTTCAAGAAGAAGTGGCGAAAGAAGTACTGGATGATTTCGAGAATGCGAATTTGATTGACGATAATAGATTTGCCTTGTCCTGGGTAAAAAACAGAAATAAAATTAACCCTAAAGGCAATTTCGCTCTTAAGATGGAATTGAGGGACAAAGGAGTGGATGAAAACGAAATAGAAAATTTATTACAATCCGTCGACGAGAAAGAAAACGCGCGAAAAGCGCTGGAAAAAGCAATTAAAAAATACGGTAAGAAAAGTGCTTCAAAGAAGAAAATACTTGAATATCTAAAACGCAGGGGCTTTGAGTTCCAAACCGCGCTGGATGTGATAAACGAAGTCTTGTGAATATTGAAATAAAGATAAAAAATAAGGCTAAGAAAATAGGATTCAACCTTGTAGGGATAACCGACCTGGAACCTTCCATTTATCAAAAGGAATATAGAAATTCTGTACAAAAAGACATGTATGGTGGTTTTGAATATTTGAGGGAAACAGAAAAAGAAAGACTTTTCCCCAAGGTGAAGTTTCCCTGGGCGAGGAGCGTTGTGGTTCTGGGGTTAAATTACTGGCAGGGGAATTTTCCTCCACTTGAACCAGGAGAAGTCCGTATATCAAGATATGCTCTGGCTAGAGATTATCATAGCGTTATCGGCGAAAAATTATTTCTTCTTTCGAAATTTATTGAGGAGCAAACCGGAACAAAAAAAATAAAATATTATACGGATACGGGAACCCTTCTCGAAAAGGAGTTTGCCCAGAGAGCGGGTCTCGGGTGGATAGGTAAAAACACAATATTAATAACGGAAGAATTCGGGTCCTGGGTATTTCTGGGAGAGATACTTCTCGACATTGAACTAAAATCCGACGAAGAAAAGGACAACAAATGTAAAGACTGCGATATTTGTATCTCTTCCTGTCCGAGTAATGCTTTTCTCAGACCATATTCTTTGAATGCCGAAAAATGCACTGCGTACCATACTATCAATAAAAAAAACGGGTTGCCGAACTGGTTTCCTTCTCCTTCGAATGAGTACATATTCGGCTGTGATATATGCCAGGAAGTATGTCCTTTCAACAGTAATGCGAAAGCGACCAGAACAAAAGATTTCTTTCCCGATGAAAGAAAGATAAATCCTTCTCTCAGGTACCTTGAATCTCTATCAGAAGAAGATTTTGAAAGTTTGTTCGATAACACTTCAATTGGTTGGGCGGGGAGAGACGTACTGCTCAGGAACCTAAACGCTTTTAGAAAACAAAAAACCTTTTTGTATTAACAATCGATTGAAATTAAATATCAAAAATTAAAAAGCGAAATGATTTAGTACGCTATCAGCCATCCTGTTTCTGCTTTCCGCTAAACTCAACCCCACACACCATTTTTTAACATGTAGAAAATGTAGAACCTGTAGTTTTTTGTTTTTAATTCTATATGGACTACATGACCTACATGTGCAATTTTTTTTGTTTTTTATGCGGTTAGCCGTAAGCGGTAAGCCGAAAGCGATTTATTGATATTTGATTTTTTAAATTCAGTGGCTTTGCCACTTGGCGTTCTTTGCATCTCTGCGGTCAATCACGGTTCAACTCAAAAACCGAATATTTTCTTCATTTTAATTTCAACTTCCCCGGCTTCTTTCTCCATATTTTTTTCTCTATAATCTCTAATAAGAAGCTCGTATAATTTCCTGTTTGTAGGGTTTAATTCGATTGCCTTCAAAAGAAATGCTTCGGCAGTAGCATCGGCATCTTCATTTTTTATATTTTTTTTATGTCTTTTAAAAAACTCATATTTTTTAAAAGGTAATTCCCAATCGATCGGATTACTTTCCATAGCCCTTGAATGCAGGTAAAAAGCAAAAGACAGATATCCAACCATTCCGGTTTCATAGAACAACTGCTCGTTCGCCATGGCGAGAGATGTGGAATAAGCAGGCAGGGGCCATAGTGATTCTGCCAGAGAAAGATAATACAGGGCTTTTCCGTATTTCTGGTTGTTAAACTCTTTTTCTCCTTTCTTTTCTAAAAAATATGCGGATAAAGGTATCAGATAAATGAAAGATAGCAAAACGAATATAAACTTAACCGGTAACGAAAATCTGGCCTTATACTCTTCCGGTGAGTCGTCTGCCGTGAAAAGGAGAACAATGAAAATGAGGAAATTTGCGGGAAGGTACAAAACATTATCGAATAGTGAATGAATGAAAACAACCGTCATTAAAATTCTCTCAAATTTGCCGATTTTTTTAAAATTCATAAAGAACACAACAAATAAATATAGATAGGCTAAAAATAAAATTATTCCGCCTTCGGCAAAATAATACAGGAATTCATTATGCGCGATTTTTGCCTTTCTTGAATAATTTCCTCGTACAGGAAAATTATACCGAAGAGAAGCTTTTTCAAAACTTCTTAACCCCCAGCCGGATAAAGGTCTGTCCAGCCCCGTCTTTATTGCCTGTTTCCAGATATTCGGACGCTGAAGAGAATACACCTCTACTTTCCCAGTTACCCTTTTCTTAACGGGGTTAGGTACTAAAAGCACAAATCCCAGCAGAATCGGGGCAACAAGCGCGAGGATTTTACGCTTAAAAAGGAAAAAAGGCAAAACGAGAATTAGGACGAGCACAATTCTCGAGCCTGTAAGAATTGAAAAAATAAAAAACAGTACCATTAAAGAATATCTTATTATTTTATTTTTTAGACTTAAACTGTAAACGAAACCAAAAACAAGTGGAAACACGAAAAAATTAGCGTATCCGTAAGTGCCTTTAACTCTCGGCAAACCAATTTGGAAAAAACAAAAAATAAGTTCAATCAAACAAAATACGAAAATACTAGATAATAACAATTTTTTATCCGGTTTGATTAAAAGCAAGGAAACAAAAAAAACAAGATAAACAAAATACTCTAAGAATCCTTCCATCGAGGATAATAAAGCGGGAGAAAACAAGGTTACAACGAATGAAGCGACGGTAAAAATCGTTAGTGGCAGAAGAAATCTGTTTTTTCGAATACTGGTTTCTTTACTTGTAAATAAGAAAACGGAGAAGAGAATAACCATATAAAATCCCATCAAATAGATAGTTGCTGGCGTTTCGCCACCTTTGTAAAAGCCGGTGGCAAATATGGGTATAGAACAAACGATGAGTTTAGTTGATTCTCTATTTTCTGTTTTCAGCTGTTTGCTAAAAAAAAGATTTTCGGGCATCTTAACTGATGCATTTGACTTTTAGCTTATTTATTTTTCTGTATTTCTTGCCACATTTATCGCAAGCCGTTTCCTCATCAGTAAAAACAATTTTATTTCCGCATTCACACACCCAGCCCTTAATTTTTGCCGGCACTCCATAGACCATTGCATAGTCCGGAACATCTCTTGTTATAACAGAACCTGCTCCAGCAAAAGAGTGTTTTCCAAGGGTAACACCACAAACTATGGTAGAATTTGCTCCTATTGTTGCTCCTTTTTTAACAAGAGTTTTCAAATATTCGCTTTTATCTTTTGGATAAGCTGAACGTGGAGTACTAACGTTGGTAAAAACCATAGAAGGGCCGCAAAATACATTGTCCTCCAAGGTTACCCCTTCATAGACCGAGACATTATTCTGAATTTTTACATTATTTCCAATCTTAACATTGGGACCGATACATACATTCTGACCAATGACGCAATTTTCTCCAACATTAACATTAGATAATATATGGGAAAAATGCCAGATTTTAGTGCCTTTTCCAATTTTGATATTTTCATCTATATAAACTGACTCATGTACAAAATATTCCATTTATCTCTTCTTCTCCAGAGACTTCTGGGCTTCCCTCAAAATTTTTAACACCTGGAGCCCGCTATCACCATCGCTCTTTGGCTTTTTACCGTTTTCCACGCAATCGATGAAATGTTCACAGACTGCCTTTAAAGGTTCATATAAAGGAATACTCGGTATATAGATATCTCCGTAACGAACACTAATTCCACCTTTTTCTGTCCATTCAACGCCTTTATCAAAAATCGTCAGTTTGTTTCTCGGTTCCATATCATCAAAAACCACCATTTTCTTATCACCCACAATGGTCAACTTTCTTGTTTTATGAGGGTCAAGCCAGCTAAGATGAGCATGGGCGTCTACGCCAGAGGGGAAACTCAAATGAAGAAAAACAGCGTCTTCAATCTCCTGGCTTTCCTGGATATACACACCTCCGGAAGCTTCAATTCGCGAAGGAAACTCATTTAATAAATATAGCACAACCGAAATATCATGGGGGCCCAGGCTCCACAAGGCATTTTCTTTAGAACGTACCACACCTAAGTTAAGCCGTTGACTGTATAAATAATATATTTTTCCAAGTTCTTCTTTCTCTATAAGTTCTTTTATTTTACAGACAATGGGATGATAAACAAGTAGATGATCTACCATTAACGTTAACTTGTTTCTATCTGCGATTTCTATTAATTCTTCGGCTTCTTCTATTTCAAGAGCAATAGGCTTTTCCACCAAAACGTGTTTGCCTGCAAGGAGAGCTTTTTTTGTGATTTCGTAATGACTTTCAGCAGGGGTTGCTATTACGATTAAATCAATTTTATTGTTAGAAATAATTTTATCGGGATTGAGAAAAGTTTCAATACCCGAAAACTCGGATTCTATTGATGAAAGTCTACTTTCATCTAAATCGCAGACTGCTACATTATCTGTTCTTGAAATTTTACAAAAATTTCTAACCAAATTGATTCCCCAATTTCCTGCTCCGATTATTCCTAATTTCATCAAGTCTCCAATTAATTCAATATACAAAGCCTTGAGGAAAGTGTCAAGTAGGGCTACTTGAAAATAAGTATTAACATAGTATATTAATGCTTAAATGGCAAAACACAAGATTTTATTTGTTGCACGAATGTATCCCTCGATTAAAAGTCCGGTTCCGGGGATTTTTATAAAAGAACACGCTAAAGCTGTTTCCTTATATGAGGAAGTAGTAGTAATTACTTCGGAATATAGTCGGGAAATACAAAGTATATATAAGATTGAGGACGATATGAAGGAAGGAATTCGCGTCTTACGTGTCTGGTGTCATAAATTGCCAATACCTAAAATCACTTATTTTATATCTTTATGGGGGATTTTTTCTGCTTTTCGCATTCTCTTAAAAGAAAGATGGAGACCAGATATAATTCATGCGCATTTTTACTCTGCAGGGGTTCCAGCTATAATTTTAGGAAAATATTATAAGATACCAGTAGTTATTTCGGAACATTTTAGTGGTTTTCCCCGACGCATGATAAAGGGATTTGACAAACTTAAAGCTATCTTTGCCTTGAATAGAGCAGAATTAATAATCTCAGTAAGCGAAAATCTAATCGAATACATACAACTTTATGGCATAGAAAATATATTTAAGGTAATTCCGAATGCAGTTGATACGAAAGTTTTTCATCCGGCGAGTGAGAGAAAGTTCCGAACCACAAAAAAACTTCTTCTCGTCGCCTCGTTAATCCCCATAAAGGGAATTTCTTATTTGTTAGAATCACTCACGAAACTCAAAGAAAAGCGAAATGATTTTCTTTTAGATATTATTGGTGATGGAGCAGACAAAAAGAGATATGAAAAGTATGCTTACGAACTGGGGGTTCAAGATAAAGTGAATTTCCGTGGCTTGAAAACAAAGGAAGAAATAGCCCAATTTATGAGGAATGCCGATATTTTCATTTTACCAAGTATATGGGAAAATTTGCCGTGTGTTCTTATTGAAGCAATGGCTTGTGGTCTACCAATAATTGCTACGGAGGTAGGCGGAGTCCCCGAAATTATGAATAAAAAAACAGGAATAATGATACCATCAAAGGATAAAGAAGCATTATCCGCTGCCATTTCATATATGTTAGACCATGTTCAAGACTATTCTAAGGAACAAATAGCTTCCTATGCTAAAAGGAAATTCAGTCTTGAGGTTGTAGGCAAACGGTTTGACAATATTTACAAAAAGCTTTTGCATAGTTAAAGACTTCGGGTAAAATATTTATAATTAGGAAAAGTTACTTCAAGCTTCGTATAAGAGGTCGATTCTCTTGACTAAGATCTTCCAATCGTAATTTATTTTCACTCTTTCCTGCGCTTTTTCTCCAATTTCTTTTGATATTAAAGCTCTTTTTGTCTTGTCAATTAGATCGTCAAAAGCTTCCGGTTCGTATAGGTATCCATAATTCTCATTGCGTACTGCTTCTTTACAGCCGCTATGATCCGGAGCCACAACGGGTTTACCCATTCCCATTGCCTCAAGAAGAACAGTTGGAAATCCTTCTCGTCTGCTTGTCATTACAAATACTTTACATGCGGATATGGCATTCAATGTATCTTCATGTGAAATTTCGGGGACGAACATTAAATTTTTAGATATTGGTACTTTATAATTCTTAATTAAGTTTATTTTATTAATACCTTTTCCTAACATAAGAAAAATTACATCAGGCATTTGAGCTGCCAATTTAACAAAAATTTGTGGATTCTTGATTTCATTTATGTTGCCAACAAAAAGAATGAAATCTTTTACTCCGAACTTTTTTATGAATTTTTCGGGATTTGCACTGTTGCATTTTTCCATATCAACACCATTGGGAATAATTAAAGATTGAATAGAATATTTCTCTACCAGATAATCATGTACCCATTTTGATATCGAAATTTTAATATCTGCTTTGGAAGCAACTTTTACTAAGCTTTCATTAATTTTTTTCTGCCATGGTTGTAGCCCTCCGGAATAATCTTCTTCAAAATAAAAAGTATGATAAGTATGAATCCATTTATTAGTATTTCTTTTCGATGAATCACATAAACCTACAAACCAGGAATTTACATGGGAGTGCAAGATATTATAATGATTAAGCCCGGTTTTGTTTATTGTTTTCTCATACATGCATTTTACTCTATTACTTTTATTTACAATATTCCTGATAAACTTAGAAGGAACTTCTTCCACTTTATGAGTAGAGTATTTCTTAATGCCAAATATATGCTGACTTACTCCTCCAGACTCATCAAACACTGGCCCTATTGCAACCTTGAGTTGTTCTTTCTGAATTCGCCGGTTTCTTTTAGAAGACACGTCAACTTTCAGCGTTTTTTCGGTTTGCCTGGCCACCCAATTTTTCCAGCTGCTTACCAGGATAATATTATGTTTTTCGGTAATCCGTTTGTAAGACTTTTGGATAATATTTGTATCGTATCTGGTTAAAATAGCTCTTTTATCTTCGTTGTTTCTAAAACCACTATGGGTGTGTAGAAGCTCAACATCATGAATCAAACGAGCTTTTACTGGCTTTTCTGAAAGTACACCCCTAATACAGAGTTCAAAGTCCTCAAAACCTGTAAACATCTTGTTATCATAAACCCCTAAACGTTTAAAAAGATTCCGATTGACAATTGATGCTCCTCCCGGAAAAGTGTTTGTTAGATCGTTTTCGACCTCCAAATCATGAATCGCTTTATTTTCCACTATTCTTATTGAACGATACGAAACATAACTGTCTTCATGTACATTAAACAATAGAGGTATAAAGACTTCGATATCGGGGTACTCAGAAATATGATTTGTAAGTATTTGTAGCCAGTTCCTGGTTTTAACAACGATATCGCTGTCCACAAAAAATAGCCATTTCTCTTTTGTTTTATTTATCAAGTAGTTCCTTCCTACTCCTACTCCTAAATTCTTATCAGAGTCGAAAATCTTGACCTGTTTATAACTTTTGCAAAATTCACCTAATATGCTTCGTGCTAAAGAAGAAGAACCATTATTTAAAATATAAATGTTTACGTCAGACAATAAGAAGCTTTTAATGCACTCAATAGTCTGTTCTACTCTTTCAAAGAATAAAACACATATAGCTATTTTTATTTTTTTTTCGTATGCATTGATTCCCCTTTTTTTCTTATTCATAATCTATTTTTCAGGATAAAATATCATTATTTATGTCTTTCATCCTAAGATTTGCTTCTTCGTAACTGATTTTGTCTTTTTCGAAGTCTTTTAATATTTTTGTTATTTTCTTTGAAAATCTAAGTCTATATAAGAGACAGTAAAGAGTTGCAACCTTTATTCTATTTAAAGTCAAAATCTGAATTAGTTTAAAAAGTGTATTAAAAGAAGAACCCTTAAAATTTTTTATTTTATATGTTGTAACATTAATGAATTGTACGGCAACTTTTCCGGCATCAGAAATTCTGTTTTTAACTTTAGCAAGAGCAACAAATATGTTTTGCTCTATTAAGTTTTTTGCCTCGATATTGTCCGCATGTTTTCTCCACAAATAAAGGTATTCGGGAATGTTGGCTAAGAGATATTTCTTCAATACCCTTAACCATAGATCGTAATCCTGAGATCTTAACATGTTCTCATCGTATTGTCCTACTTTATTAAGGTATGTCCTTCGTATCATTGTAGAACCATGGTTTATACAGTTACGAATTTCAAGAATTTTTCTAATTTGTTCGTCTTTAGTTGGTCTATCCAGAAGCCCAATAATTACGCTATCCTCGTCTATTATCTTTACTGAAGTACCTACTACGGCATGGTTTTTGTGTTTTTCAAGAAAATTCACTTCTGTTCTTAAACGTTCAGGGGCGGAAATATCGTCAGCGTCTTGCCGCGCTATATACTCTCCTTTTGCAGCTCTTAAACCTTTATTTAAAGAGCGAGTTAATCCAATATTTTCTTTGTTGTTGATGATCTTTATCCTTGGATCATTATAATCATACAAAAATTTTTGAGTTTTATCAGTAGAACCGTCATTTATTATTATAAATTCAAAATCTTTAAAAGTCTGATTCAGTATACTATCAACAGCCTCGCGAAGATATCTCTCTCCGTTGTAAACTGACATTAAGACCGTAACCTTCGGTTTAGTTATGATTGCCTCCTGTTTTCGTTGGTTCGGCAACACACCATATTTCTCCCCATTTATATTCTAATCTTGAAGGCTTGAGTCCCGCACTATTAAGTTCTTCTAAAAAGTTTTCATGCGTGTATTCGATAAAATGTGTCGCATCCAATCTGTAATCCAGTCCTAATTCTTTTTTTAAAGGGACTCTCCAATCTCTTTCAAAAACAGGTACCCGGATTATGAAACGCTCAGGGTTAAACTTCTGTGTTAGACTTTTAAGAAAATCCACTCTTTTATCGATATGTTCAAGAACATTAGACATTGTAATAACGTCGAATTTCCCTTCAGGTAGTTCTTTCAAAACATCACCTTTAACGAAACCGAGATTCTCATGAGAGTAATGACTGCGCGCAAACTCAATATTTTTTTCATTAAGTTCAATCCCGGTGACTTTTACTCCTTTAACTTTTGTTGCCATATCGTAGCTAAGAAATCCGTTACCGGAGCCGATATCCAGAATTTTTTCATTTGGGTTAAGATGCTTCACGAAGAAGTCGTGATATTTAATGTGTTTGTGTTTTGTATGAATTCCTCCGCCGTATTTTACCGAAGTCTCACCTTCTAATAAATAAAGCTTGTTCTCAAATTCAAAAAGAAACTTTAAAGCCTTTTTGGGGTCAATTTCGTAAATTATTTTTCGAAACAGACGAATAAGAATTTCGGCATTTTCAAAAGGTGATTTACGCTTTAAAATTCCGGCAAATATATTTAGTAACAAATTTAATCTACGAGATTTCATTTCCACATAACTTCTCTTATAGCTTCCATTTCCATTTTAAAAATCTTATCCAGAGAATAATTGCTCAAGACATAATCTCTTGCATTTTTCCTCATTTTCTTCTGAAGCGATTCATCAAAAGCTACTAAATTAAGAGCGTCTACAATACTTTTATAATCGGTACCGCACAAGTAACCGGTTTCCATATGATCGATAACTTCATTTATCCCCGTAACGTTGCAGCCAATACACGGGAGTCCACAACCCATAGCTTCAATGAGTGTTTTTGGATGGCCTTCATATTTGGAAGGCAGAATGAAAATCTTTGATTTGTTAAGAAACAACGGTAATTCAAAATTCGGGACATTGTCTCTGAAGATAACATCGAGATCATACTGAACGGCCAATTTTCTTAACTTTTTATCTCTATAGCTACCACCTATTAAAAGTAAAGATAGGTTTTTATTTTTTTTCTTTAAAAAATGGAGAGCTTTTAACAGGCTCCCCAAATTTTTCCCCTCATCTGAACGACCTACATAGATTAGATCAAATTCCTTTTCTAAACCGGAATACGGTTTAAAAATTTCAGTAATGACATAATTTGGAATAACTTTTACTTTTTCCGGATCTATGTTGTAATTCTTAACGACGAAGTCTTTTTGCCATTTAGCTGTAACAATTCCTAAATCCGCAGAAGTAAATGCTTTTGCTTCTAATTGAATGGCTTTTTCTATTTTTTTCTTATCTTTTGTTTGTTTTCTGGTACAATAACTGTGCAGATAACCGCATCTCACAATCAGTTTTTTTTCGAAATGTTTTTTTATCCATATAGGAATTTCAGAGCCATGTATCTGGTTCGTTTTCAATATATCTGTATTCTTGATTTCAGGATGATGTTTTGCCAATAAATGGAGAATGGTGAATGGTTGTCTTTTATACCAGTTTATTGGTAATAGCTTGATGGCCCCGATTCTGTTAGCGTATATTTTATCTTGTTTACCCCCATAGGTAACAAAATTAACTCCCTTTAAATGATTGGTTAATCTCTTATAAATTTCAACTTCTCTATCAAGATTCCCAACCTGCGCCCAGGTCTTTAAAGTGATTCCCCCTGTAAAAAATAAAGTCAAGGTTGTATCTTTCAATTTTTTAATCATTTATATACAACCCCTTCAATAATTTCTAAATATTTCTTTACAGTCTCTTTTATAGATGTCACCTGAATTAGATTTCTAAAGAAGTCATAGTTTTCAACTATTTTATCAAGTAATGCTGGAATATCCTCATAAGTTTCAAATCCCAGGCCGCCATTTTGCACAATTTCCGGATGGCCGCCCTGATTTAAATATACGACCGGTAAACCGCATGAAAGTGCTTCCAATACGGCATTGGAGCAGGGGTCGTTTTGACTCGCTGCGATAAAAATATCTTGTCTTCTCAATATTTCTGCCAATTGCTTTGAACTCTGCGGCGGAATGCGTCTTATATTGTCGAACTTAATAGGTGTTCTTCCGACAAATGTGTATTCGAATTTATCCCAATCGAGGTTTTCGTCAAGCCATTTATAACAGCTAAATCCTTTCCTTATATTATCCGACCAGGAAGAACTAATTAATCTAACCTTCCTGTTTTTTAAACCAGAATATTTCTTGGGAGGATAAAATATTTCATGATCAACAGAGTTTAGAACTATATATGGATTGACCGGGTTAAATCCAAGTTCTTTTGATTTTTTGTAGCACCAAAACGATTGGAATATTGTAACATCCGCTATACTTGAATTAATTTCAAAACATTTCTCGTCCAACTCGGCATCCTTGCCTCTGACTAATTGAATTGGGCCGTCTATTCTTTGAACAATTTTCAAATCTATATGTTTACTCTTAATATTTAATAAGCTTTTTCCAAATTCCTTAATATTGTAAGGAGATGCGCTAAAAATGATTGCTCTTGTATCTTTAGCAATTTTATTCACGCTTATTTTATAGCCAAACTTCCTCATATATTTCCTTAGGGCTATCATAAATTGGTTCCCGCCGCCCCAGGGAGGTTTATGAAAAGTATGAAATAAAGCGATCTTTTTTTTTCTTTTTTTATTAAATTTCAGTTTTTTAAAAAATACTATAGTCTTACTACTGGAAGACTGTTCTGTATCCTTGGGATTAAAAGCATTGTATTTAAATGGTTCGCATTGATCTAGGTGGGCATAAACTTCTTTATATTTAGCTCCTCTGCTAGAAGCGGAATGCTCCTGTGTTTTTTTGAAATTGTAATCAATCGTATCATTTAAATAACCTGAGTTTATATCTTTTAAGATTGAATCAACAGCCTCTAATGGATGATTATAAATGCACCTCTTATCCAAAATATCTTCTGCAAGACCTGCATTGGAGCTAATTATCTTGCACTTTGTCGCGGAAGATTCAAGGACAGATTTTGGGCCTCCTTCCCATCGACTGCTCACGACATATAAATCTATTAGATTGTAAAATAAATTTATTTCGATGTGAGAGAGGGTATTTAGATAAATATCCTCGTCATTAGTAATTTTACCTATAAACGTAAAAGGTATCCCATACTCGTTTAGTTTTTTTCTTATCCAAAATCTACGGGGTCCGGCGAGCACAACATGGATATTTTTATTGGTTTCAAATACTTTATTCAAAATCTCTGCAAGTATATCGGGGCCTTTTTGCAATTTTGGACTTTTTAAATCTTTCCCTACTGTGTCTCTCTGGAAACTCCCGATAAGATATTTATCAGTCGGAATACCCCATTTATTTAAAATATCCTTGACCCTTTTGTTATTTTTAGGAAGATGATAAAAATTAGAAGAATCATATCCGGCAGGGACCACTGTAGATAAAATCCCGAATTCAGTAAGTCTATTAAACGCTTGATTTGATGGTGCAATCCAAATATTTACTAATTTTAGTATTTTTCTGAAATTTGGAAGGAGCATACGATGATACGGATCATTTGCAATTTGACAAATTATTCTCTTTCCATTTAACTCACAGAGCGGTATATTAAATAGAGCCTCCCACCAAACCGAATGTACGATATCACATTCTTTCAGCTCTGTGAACCTGACAAAGTTAAGTGAATCTTTTGCGTTTTGAAGATCATCGTCCAGTGCCCAATTTACATTATCCCCGCCAGTCAGAAAAACCTTTATTTTATTCATCTTCTCTAAAAAAAAGCTTTTTAATTTTTCCCATTATTTTTTGATAGCTAGATGTTTCTGTACTCCAAGTTAATCCAACTCTTTCACATTCTTCTCTAACAACGTTATGAACATCATTATGTTTAGTTGTAAACTCTAATAAGTCTTTTGGAATGTTAGTCTTTATTAACCTCTTACTGGTTGCCATCTCTCGAATTTTACTTCTTAAACTATTTATAATTTTTTCATTACTTAAATCCTCCCCCCCAAAATTTAATCTATAAGGACCAGGTAATTTCTTATATCCCCTAAAAGAAGTCCTTTTTTGTTTAATAATAAATTCATCAGGTAGAAAGTTAACATCAGTATTGATAAAATATTTATCTAAATAAAAGATTCTATGGTCATTTGGATTACTGTAACCCTTAGGGGTTTCTCCGTTCAACAGCCTTTCTATCGCATCATTACTTTCAATTAGCAATGGACGCGGTAAATCTACTGTATTTTCACCATCAAACCATTTAGTTGTATCTATAGGCTCATCAAATATCCTGAACAAATTTTGTTCCGTTTGTTTATAATTTACCATGCCGTATCCAAATTCACTGTTGGTTTTGAAAAAAGTGTTTTTTTGACGGTAAGGGAACACATAACGGCTTCCTAATAAATAGTATCTTCCTACAGATACGACTTTATATTTCTCAGGTAAGTTTGTAAGTATCTTTTTAATGTTGAGAAACATCTTTTCTGGAAATATCTCATCATATAAAACCCTAAAACACCAATCTCCTTTTACATGTAGTTGACCAAAGGTTAAATTTCTTGTTATCTGAGTCCAATCAAAATCATCTTTCCATGGAAAAGTATATAATTTTACTTTCGGATTATTTAGATTACTAATATAGTCGTACGTAGACATTTCGCAATTTTGAAGTTTCCTTTTTCCTCCGTGAATTACAATAACTTCATCAGAAAACTTCAAAACGCTATTTAATGAAATAGTCCATGGTATATAATCATTCTGTAAAAATTCATCTATCAGAAAAATCGCAGATACTGTTTCCATTGATCTTTTTAGTTTACCCCTTCATTTCTATTAATTTGGAGGTGTTACCGGTTTTTCTAATCCGCATTGCTTCATATAGCCATTCAATATTTGTTTTAAAGTTTGAACTCTCATTCTATTTTCCTTTCTTTCTGTAGATTGGTCTTCCTATATTATTTCAATTATTTAAAGAACCTGACAAAACGAGAAAATGACTCTCAATAAAATCGAGAGTCTCATCTCTCTGTTTGGCGGCGCTCAAGGTATCTAAACCTTTTCCTTCGGATTTAATAAAATCAAAAACAAATATCCCATTTTTATCAAGTAAATTGTATAGGTGTTTCACCACGGATAAAGGCCGCGGAAGATGTTCCAGTACTTGTATGCGAAAAATCATATCATAATTACCAGAAAGTCCGTCATCAATTTCAGGATTGATAAGAAACGGTTTTATAAACTGGTGCTTTGAAAGTCGCCATCCTGCAAGTAAGTTCGCACGGATTAATTTTTCATATAAACCTTTTCTCCTGAGACGTCTAAATATCTTATATCTCAAAGGGTAATAAAAATATCTCCTGTAAAACGAAAGGCTCTGTCCGCTTTTGAATTTTACTTGAGGATCAAATAATATCTTTTGTTTTCCCCAGAGGTTTTCAATGTCTAACTCGACTTTATCATATTTATTTGCCATACTTTATGCTCCCTAACGTTTAACTGCTACTATTCCATACCCGGTAGTAAATCTATTAAAAAATTTATGCTTCTTAAAATATGGCTTCTTCTCGAGCTCAAAAGCCTTCTTTTCTCCCCAGGCAACCGATTTGTGGAATAATCTCCTTTTCAACCTATTCTTTGGTTTTTTCTCTTTTTGCATCTCATAAGCAAAAGTCTTTACCATATTTGCAAGAACACTAAAAAACAAACCTTGTTTCTCAATAAAAATGTCAGAAAACTCTATTTCTTTAAGAGTGTTTTTCCAATAAAAACCAGTATATCTGCCGTAATCATACGGATCCGCGTGAATATGGAACATAAAGGGCGCACACAAAAGCAAGACTCCTTCGGGTTTCAAGACCCGATAAGCTTCACGAAGAACTGCTTTTGGGTCAGGAACGTGCTCTAAAAGTTCAGAACAAATAACTCCATCGAAAAGGTTATCTTTAACATTGATATTTGTTGCGTCACAAAGGTAGTCCGGTTCTGTTTTCTCATCTATGTTTACATATTCCACTCTAAATTCATATTTTTCAATATCGAACTGTCCTCGTTTCCTCTTTTTCTTTCCTCCAATGTCCAAAATCCTTCCACCTTTCGGAAAGTAAGAGATAGCGCGTGAGTAAAACTCATCCACATAATAACGGCGAACAGAATAACCCATATTTTTAAAGCAAGGCTGAATAATATTGGTCCCACCTAACTTAGACAAAATATATCTTTCCCCAAATTTAATCCACTCTTGCGGTAAAGTTTTTCCTTTAAAATCCCCTTTCTTTTCAGATTTAACAACCCCTCTACCGAGATGCAAAAAAAAGATTTGATTGTTTTCATCAAAAGAACGATCAACATTGAGCCTTTTTAGTGGAGAATTATCCGGGATCAGCCGAATAAGGCTGGTATCATGCAGGGTATTAGGAAAGGCAAAAATGTCAAAACCTGCTTTCCGAATACCCGAAATAGCCAGATCTCCGGCATCATAATCAGGTAATCGGGGAAGAAAACTTAATTTTAATTTTTTTAAAATTTGAAAGTCTATAATACAACCAAGTATATGTAAAGTACCCTCCGGAATTCTGCCCTTATCCATTCTTACTCCGACAGCTTTAATCTTGTTATCCATTTTTGATAACATAGTTGACAACCATCCATTTTTGCACACCATTGTGTCCTGATGGAATGTCATTATATATTGAGTTTTATTATTTATGATATGAGAAGCCAGTTCTAATCCAACTCCATTGTCATAACTTGCCATTTTTATATATCGAGAACGATTGAAAATAACATTTATGCCTGGAAACTTATAAAGCCAATTTACACTTATCTCGGGAGAGTTGTTGTCAACTACCCATAACTCATATTCTTCCGGGGTATATTCTTGAATGCTTTTTAAGCAAATTTCAAGAATTTTTCTGGTTAATTTATTAGGTAAATAGGAAACAATTATTAATTTAGTTGAAGCATTTTTTCCCGGCTTTTCTCTTTTAATAAAAATATTGTATTGATTGCCATCGATAATTATTCTTTGGGTTTCTAATTGTTCTATTAGTTGATTCATTATTCTTTTTCTCCGACAATCAATATACTATCACACCAATCGATACGATAAATACGATTGATATACTTTGCCAGTGTTCTTTCTATAATTCCCTGAGGATGCCTTTTGCTATATCGTGATATTTCAATCACCTTAAGATTTGCGTACTTATATAACATATAAAGAGCTTTATAATCCCAAGCTGTTATATGAGTTATGTTTGTTTGTTGTCTGATTGGGTGTTGAATATTTGGAACAGTGGAAATAAAATACCCCTTTTCTTTCAGATGCCGGGCAAGATCACAGACTAAATTTATACTATCCTCCACAGTAATATGTTCGAAAAACTGGTTTGCCGTAATTAAAGAAAATAATTCATCTTCAGGTATCTCTTCAATTGAATTATAATCGAATTTTACGCATGGGTCATTGTCCAGTGAAAAATACAGATCATCTCCCAGATTCAAACATTTCTGTACAGGTTTCTCTTTTCCGGCGCCGATATCCAATACTTTTCCTCCGGAGTATATTTCGGATATTTTTTTATACGGTCCATTTATAATTGGCAAGTCCTCAATAGAACCGAATTTCTTAATACATTCTTTTAAGCAGTCAGAGTAAAAGCCATATCCAAATTTCTGTTTTTTATCTCTCATAGATTTTCATAATTTTTTAATCTTCCATTCCCCTTCAGCATGGACAATTCCTCTTTCCAGCAAATTGCCGGAAACCTTAAAAGCCCGTTTAGGTAAGATTCTTTCATAAGTTTCACCTGTAGCACTATTCCGGATAGAAACCATAGGTATATAAGCTCCCGGCATAAGATGGTGTTTTTTATATTGCACAACAATCCGGTATCTTCCCTTATTCAGGTTTCTAAAATTTACCTTATCATTGTCATTGCTTACAGTCCAAATACAAGGTCTCTTTTGCTCATCAAGAATTCCCATGGAAAAATGTAATTCTTCAACATCTTTTTCTAATTTAAAATCACAGAATTGATTCAACGGCTCATTCATGTCAATAGAATAGGTCTTTTCTCCATTATCATTGAGTATTCCCGAATCTATATACTCAATTTCCCCTGAGGAAATTCTGGCTTCTATACCTTTTGCGTTTTCTTTTTTCATTGATTCTAATCTTAAATTTCTCGCCAGCTCATGATATTTCACTATTCCCGTAAAAGTATCTCCAAAATAAACTGGTTTGCCATGAGAAAGAATCATCACTTTAGAACAGATATTGCGAACTTGCCCCAGGTTGTGCCCGACAAAGACAACACCTTTTGCTCTCTTTCTTAAGTCTGCAAGATACCTGAAGCATTTATTCTGAAAACTTAAATCTCCTACTGCAAGTACCTCGTCAATTAGCAAAATTTCTGGTTCACAATGAATTGCAACAGCAAAGCCCAATCTGACAAACATTCCACTTGAATAATACTTTACAGGTGCATCCAGAAAATCTCCAATGGCGGCAAATTCTACTATGGAATTCATTTTCCTATCTACTTCTTTCTTTGTCATTCCCAGTATTGCGGCATCGAGGTAAACATTTTCTCTTCCTGTAAGTAATGGATGAAAGCCTGCTCCTATTTGTATCAATGCTCCTACTTTTCCCTTAACAGTAATTTTTCCTTTGTCAGGCCAAAAAATACCGTTTAGAAGTTTAAGCAAGGTCGTTTTCCCGGCACCATTAGGACCTATGATACCCAATGTCTCTCCCTTTTTGACTTCGAAAGAAACGTCATCTACCGCCCAGAATTCGCCTTTTCTAAGTAAATGAGAATGCGAGCTCATACCAAAAGCATTTTTCGTAATATCTTTAATACCATAAAGCATAGACCTTCTTAAAGACTTGCAGTATTTTTTCGAAACATTTTCGACTTTGATTGCAATTTCATTATTCATATTTAACCACAGATTCCACAGATTTTCACAAGATTTTTCTTTTTATTTCTAAACTTTTCGTGCCAAAATTGAGCAGCAAACCAATACGCATTCTAGTCGCTTTAAGATAATTCAGCAATTGAGCTTCATCAATCTCAGTTAAAGCCTGCGTTGCCTTTACTTCAACAATAATTTTATCCTCTATTAAAATATCAGGTATGTATTTCCTATGAATAATTAGATCTTTATAGTAAACATCAATATCTTTCTGTCTTTCGAAAGAAATATTTCTTAATTTCAACTCATGATATAAGGCCTCCTGATATACATATTCCAAAAAACCACAACCCAATTCTCGGTGAACTTCTATTGCTGCCCCTATTATTTTCTCTGTTAAATCCCTATATAACCAATTAATATTATTTTTTTTCTGTGTTAATCTCGTGTAATCTCGTGGTTCCATTTTTATATCCTCTCCGTTATTCTTGTTTCCGTAAGATGAAAAATTATTAAGCCCACAAGAAAAACAAGAATAGAAGTTGTAACCGATAACAGATAACCTTTCCATTCTACCATTGTACCTTTTAATATAAGTTCTCTGGGCATCGAGATCAAATAATATAGAGGATTAAAATTTGTAATGGGCATAAGTATACCTGTTTTAGGCTTAGCATATAGCACGGGTGTCAAAAACATTACGAAAGTCATAAGAACAGATAAAGCGTTACCTATATCTCTTACTACGCTGTTGAAAAGAGAAAAGATAAAACCAAAACCAAGAGTCAATAAAAATATAGGTACCATAAAGATCGGAAGAAATAATATTTTTATGTTTGGACTTACGTTGTAAACAAAAAACAACACAATTACCAAGATAATTTGTACTATAAAAGCTATCAGCGACTGAGCAGCAGAGGCAAACACAAGCGATTTTTTAGAAAAATTTATTTTTACAAGCATGGAACCAGCGTTAACCAGAGAATTTGAAGTGGCAATTAATCCGGTCGAAAACAATTGCCAGAAAGCCATTCCAAGTATCGCGTAAATCGGATAGGGAACCTCTATATCCCCGAATTTAAAAATACCTGAACGATTGAGAATTATAAATGTTCCCACACTTATTATCGGTATAATAAAAGCCCAGAGAATACCAATTAATGACTGCTTGTATATTGTTAAAAAATCTCTCTTAAATAGTTGAGAAATAAGCCATTTGTTTTCTCTTAACTCCTGGACAATTTCCTTCCCTAAAGAGAGGTACCCTTTTTTTATCGAATTGTCCGGTTCATAGGTCTTTAATTCGTTCATTTCTTAAGCTTAATATAAAAATAGAAGATTCAACTGTCAAGTGTAGCTGGAACTAGAATCAAATTGTCCAACCTGTAAAACGACCTTTAATTTTCAACTATATTCAAAATTTCTGCCGCAACGTTCTTCCATGAAAATCTTTCTTCTGCTAATTTTCTCCCTTTTCTACCCATCTTACTTCTTAAAGCCTTATTTTCAATGAGTTTTATTATTGCCTTTGATAAATCTTGGGGATCATCCGGCGACACAAGAATTCCAATGTCTTTTTCCTCTACGAATTCTAGCCCCGATATTTTTGTAGTTACAATAGGTACTCCGCAAGCAGCATAATCTCTGACTTTCAGTGGAGAGTAGCCAATCGTTATATTAGGCCGTTTCGGAGCAACTCCTACATCAAATGCGTTGATATAATTGTTTGTCAACACATATTTAACTATACCGGTAAGTATAACTTCTTTATTTTTAAAATCAGCAACTTTTTTTCTTATTTTTATCATTTCCGGGCCATCACCGACAAGTATAAAACGGACATTTTTTTTTCTTCTTAAAACCTCAGGAATCGAAATGAGCAGATTGTCTAACCCCTGCCAGACCGAAAAAATACCGATAAATCCGACGTATAAAAGATTAGGGTCAAGACCAATTTTCTTTTTCGCTTCTCTTTTATCCATTGGGATAAAATGATTTATATCTGTTCCGTTGCCAATTACGACAATCTTACTGCAATCTGCTCCGAGCGAATACAGCTTATCTTTAATACCAGAAGTCACCACTCTAACATAATCTGCAAAAATGATGCTTTTTAATTGAAGAAAGTCGATTAATTTAACTTTTAATTTTCTTTCACCCTGTATTGCTCTTTCTTCGGAAACCCAATCATTAAATTCAAGGATTATTTTGAAATTAAAAGAAAAAATTTTTAATAAATTTAAGATCAACAAGTAGAGGAAAGCAGGTGGCGAAAACCTGAAGTACACTATAGTAGGTTTGAACCTTAGAAAAATTCTCAAAATTACTGGTACTAAAATAAGATATTTAAATACTCGAAAGAGCAGATTACCTCTAAGTGGATTAGGTGTAAATGCTATCTCAACATTTTTGATGCCAGTATCGGTAGCTTTTGTTTCCGCTGAATAAATAATACACGAAACCTTATGTCCTAAATTAGAAAACTCTTTAGCTAAATTGGAAAAATGAACTTTAGGAGCATTGTCCATTGAAAAATCTACAGGGCCAACCATTAAAATGCGTTTTTCTATCATATTAAAATCTTATTAAATCATAAACTATTGTATTGAATTTCTTCATTTCGCTGTTAGCATTTAAAACTTTAGCTGCTTCCATAGAAGCTTTTTCTTTTCCATAATATCTTTTAAAACTAAATAATTTATCATCTCTACTATATTTTTAGATCTTCAACTTTAAACGAATACGCGATTTCGTTTTTCTTTAACTCTAAAGTGGTCATATTATACTTTCCTTTCAAAGCATAAATTTGTCTTCGTACCTTTGGATTTTTTCTTAGATTGCTAAATAATATTACGCAAACCCTTAAACCACTCAACTGTCCTTCTTATACCTTCTGCAAATTTATATTCAGGTTCATAACCGATTTTATTTCTTGCTTTGCCGATATCAGCCAATGAATGTTTCACCTCTCCGATTCTACCTTCTTTGAAGATAGGTGTTATATTTTTATTTAAAATCTTGTTTAGTATTCGAACTAACTCTTTAAGAGATACCCTTTCTCCGCAGGCTATATTAAAAACTTCACCTGATATATCAGATTTAGCCGCAAGGATATTAGCTTCAACTACATTTTCTACATAAGTAAAATCTCGAGACTGCTCGCCATCTCCAAAAATTACAGGTTGTTTATCCTCTAGCATCAGGTTTATAAACCTGGGAATCGCTGCCGAATACTCCGAATTTGGGTCCTGATAAGGGCCAAAAACATTGAAATACCTTAAACATATCGTAGGCAAATTATAGATTTCGGAAAAAATCCGGCAATATCTTTCACCGGCGTATTTTGAAAGGGCATAAGGTGAAATAGGCTCAACCGGCATATCTTCTTTCTTGGGCAGCTTTTCATTAAGCCCATAAATAGAAGAAGAACTTGCATATATCACCTTTTTTACTCCCTCTTCTTTTGCGGCTACCAATAGATTTAGAGTGCCGTTAGTGTTTGAATCGTTAACGAAAACGGGATTCTCGATTGAGCGTTGCACTGAAGGAACGGCAGCTTCATGCATAACAATATCCACATTTTTGAGTGCTTTCTTTATCTCATTTAGATTTCTCAAATCACCTTCTATTAATTCAAAATTATCATTTTCCTTAAAATCCTTCAAGTTTTTCGGTTTACCGGTTGAAAAATTGTCGAAACCGCGAACATCGCAATTGTCTTTCAACAGTCTCCGTATTATATTAGAGCCTATAAATCCCGCTGCACCTGTGACAAGATATCTCATATCATTTTCCAATAAAGGGTATGCGTAATCTCATCTTTCTTCATAATATTTACGAATTTGCAATCTTATTTCCAAAGAAAGTTTTTATCGAATCACACACATATTCAATCTCTTCTTCTGTTAATTCGGGAAAAATCGGTAATGAAAGAACCTCATCGGCAGCCTCTTCGGAAAGCGGGAGATCGCCTTTCTTATAACCAAGAGAAATAAAACATTCCTGCAAATGTAAAGGTAAAGGATAATATATCTTGCTCCCAATGCCTTTTTCCGACAGAAAGTTCATCAATTCCTCTCTTTTATTATTCTTGACACGAATTGTGTACTGATGAAAGATATGCGTGCATTCTCCCGCAGCATAAGGACAGTCTATTTCGTCGATATCTTTCAATATATCAGAATAAAGCGCCGCGTTTTCTTTCCTCTTCTTATTCCAATCATCAAGGTATGGCAATTGTGCGAGAAGAATAGCTGCCTGAAGCGTATCTAATCTGCTGTTATACCCTACTGATAAATGATGATAGTCTTTTTCGGAGCCATGGATCCTCATTTTTTTTAACTCAACTGCAAGCTCTTCCCTTGCGGTAGTGATAATTCCTCCGTCTCCGTAAGCTCCTAAATTTTTAGTCGGGAAAAAAGAAAAACAGCCGAGTGCTCCTATAGAACCCGCTTTTTTATCTTTATATTCCGCTCCGATAGCCTGACATGCATCCTCAATTACATTTAAGTTGTATTCTTTTGCAATCTCGACAATTGAATCCATATCAGCCATCTGTCCGTATAAATGTATGGGTATTATCGCCTTTACCTTCGATAAATTGACCCGTAGTCTGGCAATATGAAATGTTTTTCCCTCTAATAATTCTTTTATTTTTTCGGGATCTATGTTAAATGTATCCGGCTTAATATCGACGAAAATCGGCGTAGCTCCAACATTATGAATAGCTCCTGCCGTCGAAAAGAAAGTAAAAGGAGTGGTTATTACAAAATCTCCTATTCCAACTCCTAAATTTCTTAAACTCAGCAAAAGCGCGTCAGTCCCGGAAGCAACAGCAATCGCATACTCTGTATTGCAATAGTCGGAGATTTCTGATTCTAACTGTCTTACCTCTTCTCCGAGAATGAAATGCTGAGAATTTAAAACATTTTCGATAGCTTTATCGATTTCTCCTTTTATCAAATCATAGCGGCGTTTCAAATCTAACAAAGGGACTTCCACTAATTCCTCCTTTACAATACAGTTTTATACCATTCGAAAAATCTTTTGATCCCTTCTTTTATAGGGACTTTCGGATTGTAACCTAACAGTTTTTTTGCCTTACCTATATCTGCGTAAGTTGTGGGTACATCACCTGGTTGCATATCAAGCTGTTTTATCGAGACTTTTTTGCCCGTAACCTTTTCTAAAACTCCTATAAGTTCTTTTAAGCTTATGGTTCTTCCGCTTCCGATATTAATTATTTCAAAATCCATTGGAGTCTCAACGGCAGATAAAACACAATCAACGCAATCACTTATATAAGTGTAATCACGTAGTGAGCTACCGTCACCAAACATCGGTATTGGAGTTTCCTTCATTATAAAATCTGTAAATTTTCTTATAGCCATATCCGGACGCTGTCTTTCGCCGTAAACCGTGAAAAATCTTAAAATAGTAACAGGTATCCCATATAGATTGTTATATGTTTTGCAAAATATTTCGGCAGCCCTTTTAGCTGTCGCGTACGGGGAAATTTGAAGTTCGACAGAATCTTCTTCCGAGAAGGGCGTTTTTTCATTTAATCCATAAACCGAGGAGGAAGAAGCGAATATAAACTGTCCCACTTTATATTTTTTTGCCATTTCAAGTAGATTAACAGTTCCTTTAACATCCACGTCCACATAAATACTTGGATTCGCAATAGATGAGCGCACCCCAGCTATGGCGGCAAGGTGGACCACTTTGGTGGGTCTTGGGTATGGGGTTCCGGAAAAAATATCATTGAGAAGCGGAATGTTTAAAATGTCACCCCGAATTAGTTTAAAATTAGGATTTTTAATAACACCTGAAAGGTTGTTTTCTTTTAACTTGGGATCATAGTAATCGTTAAAATTATCAAGACATAAAACGAAATACTCTTCCTTGATTAACTTCTCAACAAGATGAGAGCCAATGAAACCTGCACCTCCTGTAACTAAAATAGTTTTTCCCTTCATTTTAAATTTCCTTTCCACAGACTTTCAATTTTATCCACGGTCTTATCTATAGAGAATTTTTCTTTAACTCTCTTAAAGCCTGCTTCCCCAAAATCTTTTCTCATTTTTTCATCTCCGAGGAGTTCTTTAATCTTCTCTGCTAATTCATAAGGATTTCCGGGTTCTACAAGAAGACCTGTTTTCCCATCTAATATAACTTCTTTATTGCCTTCTACATTCGTTGCAACTACTGGAATGCCACAAGCCATAGCTTCCAAAACAGAAACTGGTAAACCTTCATACAGAGAAGGAAGGACAAAAACATCAATTACCTGAAGAATCTCTGACACATCTTCTCTTTCTCCTAAGAAAAGAGCATTTATTTCTTCTCTTTCGGCCATCAGTCTCAATTTTTTTTCGTCTTTCCCTGTCCCGACAATAAGTAATTGAAAACAAATTTCTTTCTGTAGGCTCTTGATTGCTTCGAGTAAAATTTTCACTCCTTTTTTAGGTTCGTGAAGCCGACAAACCGTGCCGACTATTTTTAAATTGCTGTTTAAACCTAATTCCCGTAGTTTTTTTTCTCTATTTATTTTAATAGAGAAAGAATCTACGTCGATACTATTTGGTATTGTGACAACTTTTTCTCTTTTAATTCCTATATCATGAATTAAAAATCGGGTAACGGCATTTGAACAAGAATAAATTACTGTGCTGAATTTTGCCGTAATCCTTTCAAGAAAAATTTCAAGCGAATTCATCCATTGCGAGATATCTTGAACAGAAGAAATATTTGGTATGCCGAGAAAAAAACCAAAAATACGAGTTGGGATGTAGGCTCGATAAAGAAAAGCAATTATTAAATCCGGGGGTGCATTTCTTAAATAAAGAAAATATCTCCATAGAACCCGAAAATCAAATCTCCCTTTGCCATGCAGAGCTATACAGTCAATTCCTTTATTTCTCAATTTATCGGAGACAGGCCCCCAACCTTTAAAAGCGAGAACTCGTACCTTATAACCACGTGATTTCAGCCTGGGGGCGATGAGCGCAATCATGCTTTCGCCCCCCCCGAGCGTAAAACCAACCGTAACAAAAAGAATATCTTTAACCGGTTTTTTCAAAAATCTTCCCAACCTATATCCTCCACAAAACTGCTATATATTTTCCCTTCCCCAAACCAGGACTTTAGCGCATTTTGTGCTTCAAGACTTGACCGGACGATAGAAATCTCGGTTGGCAAGGAATCTAAAAATGCCGAGCCGTAAGACTTATCAAGAACCCTCCTGTCAAGAATGAGAACCACTCCCATATCTCTGGTAGAACGAATCAGCCTTCCAAAACCCTGTTTGAATCTTAAAACCGAAAGTGGAAGAATATAATAGGAAAAACCGCCAAGACCTTTTTTTTCAAAATAGGCGGATTTGGCTCCGACCAGCGGCTCCGAAGGATTGGGAAAAGGTAATTTCTCGATAACCACTATTTCCAAGGACTCACCCGGTACATCAATTCCCTGCCAGAAAGAACCAGTTCCAAAAAGAACGGAGTTTTTGTTCTCCCTGAAGAGTGTAAGTAGTTTTTTTCTTGACTTACCAAAACCCTGCATCAACAACTCCCTGCCTAACTTCTCGAAATCAGAGGATACCTGCTGGTAAACACCTTTCATATGCTTGTAGGACATAAATAGAACCAGTGTTCCTCGTTCTTCAGGTATAATAATATCTTTTATAAACTGACTTACTTGTTCAATAAAATCGTCTTCTCCCGGGTCCGAGAGGTAAGCCGGAATGATTGTTAAAGCCTGTTCCTTAAATTTATAGGTCTCGGGGAGAGAGACTTCTTTTAAGCGATCGCCGAGGCTGTTTAATCCTAAGATATTTTTTATAAAATCGAAAGACTCACCAACTGTAAGAGTCGCCGAAGTCATCACAAATGAGTCTAAATTTGGGTAAAGAAAATTTTCAAGATAAGGAGCAACGTCAAGAGGAGCTGCAATTAATTCGATTGAAGAAGGGCGCTGTTTATTCAAAAACTTATAATAAAAAACTCTGTCATCTTCTTTCTGCTCGGTAATGATTTTAAAATTAAGAACAATTTCTTTCAATTTTTCTTTTTCCGTTTCATCCTCCAATTCGACCGGCTCAAGAAGAGACAGAATTTGCTCCAGCGCCTCTTCAAGGAAACGCAGAGCTGAAATTTCCTCATCTTTATATAACCCTTCCTGATAATCGCTATTGGAAAGAATCTTTTCGGCAATCTTCTCAAAGGATTCTTTTGCTTTATCGATGGTATTTTTTATTTCTTTAATAATTTTAGTGTTTTTCAAACTTCTTGAGATATTGTTGAGTACTGCCTGAATTTCTCCGAAACCGATACTGATCGAGAATCCCGAGGTGGCGGCACTTTCCAGTTCGTGAGCCTCGTCGAATATAACCTTATTGACATTTAAATTTCCGGTGAAAAAAAGAGCATGGTTGACAAGGATGAGGTCTGCGTCCTTTAATCTTTTCTTCATATTATAGTAAAAGCAACCTTCAAAATATGGACATATATCTTTTCTGCAGGATTCATCCATGGCGATTAACCCTTTATTGATTTCTCTGAAAACATAAGAAATTTCCGAAAGGTCGCCTGTCCTTGTAAGCGAACTCCATAGAAGTAGAGAACAAAGAGAGACCGGCTCGATATCCGTTGGCAATCCTTTGATTTTCTGCAGGCAGAGATAATTTGAGCGTCCTTTTTGCAAAACAGTATTAACTCCGCAACCGGTTATTTTCTCGGCAAAAGGAATATCCTGGTAAAAAAGCTGTTGCTGAAGATTTTTTGTAAAACTTGAAATGTAAATAGGATTTTTTTCATCTCTACTAATTAATATACCTGGAATCAGATAAGCGAGAGATTTTCCGGTACCTGACGAAGACTCGACAAGAAGAAACTCGCCGTTACTAAGGGAAGAATCAACCAGTTCCGCCATCTGGAGCTGTGAAGGTCTGTTTTCCAGGGTTTCATGTTCGAAATATTCTTTTATCGAAGAACGCTTCTGGCAGCTTTCATTTCCCCTGTTTTCCCTGAAATTTACCGGAATCTCAAAAGGATACGGTTTCCTGTTAAGACCCTTACGCAAAGAAATTTCCAGAGCGCTCTTTATTATTTCACTCTCCGTAAATTTCTTCTCCATAACATCCAGTTGCCTTTTTAAGAGTTCAGGATTTAAGTCTGTCATCAAATCAAATATTTTTAAGAATATTTCGCCTGCCATTTCGGCATCTTCGGCTGCTCTATGGGCATTTTCATAAGGGATATTCAGATACTCGACAATATTCGAAAGTTTATGACTCGTAACGAAAGGCAGATATATTCTGCTAAGAACAAATGTATCATAAGTCGAATTTCCGACCGGGAAACTTTTACTTAAAAAATTTATATCGAATGCAACATTGTGTCCCACTATTGGTTTGTCTTTTATAAAATCTTTAATGTCGGGGATAATTTCCTCTAAAGGTTCACTCGAGTCAAGGTCCTTCTGTCTTATTCCCGTAAGTATTAAGACGTTATCGGAAACGGTTTTTCCGGGATTTACAGTTCTTGAAAATTTTTCGGCAACTTTTCCTTTCTCAAAAAGAACCAGGCCTACCTCAATTATTTTTTCGAGTTCCCAGTCCAACCCTGTAGTCTCAAGGTCAAGCGCAACAAACGATTCAATTGGTCCCACAAGTAAGTCCTTTTAGTTTACTGACCTCATCTTTTGTGAGCTTCCGCCACGCTCCAACCTTAAGATCCGAAAGTTCAAGACTTCCCAATTTTACCCTTTTAAGTCTCTTCGCGCTATAACCCAGCGTACCAAGCATTCTTCTTATTTCTCTGTTTTTACCTTCCTTTAAGGTTACAAGTATCTTGTTTTTTCCTTTAAAAACGACTCTGCTTGCCTTGAGATAATCTTTCCCAATAGGCATACCCTCTTCCATTTTTTTTAACTCTTTTCCTGGAACTACCGGCAGGATGACTTCATATTCTTTTTCGATCTCAAAAGAAGGGTGCGTTAAACTATGTACCATATCTCCGTCGTTCGTTATCAGAAGAAGTCCTTCGGAATCTTCATCCAGCCTGCCTACGGGAACCAGTCCCTTTTCCCGGGTATGTATCAAATCCATCACTGTTTTTCTTTTCAATTCGTCGGAAACCGTGGTAATGACTCCTCTCGGTTTGTTTAGCATTATATATGTAAATTTTGCCGGAATTTTTAGCTTTTTTCCTTCAAACTCTATTAAATCTTTCTCGGGTTCAACCTGAAAGAAAGGTTCAAATATGACTTTTCCGTTAACCTTTACCAGGCCTTTTTCAATCAGAGTCGCTGCCTGTCGTCGGGGAACCAGGCCTGCTCTCGACAAAAAACGCTGAATCCTCATTTTCTATTTCAGGAAGATCTCCAAGAGATTCTAAATGAAAAGTTTCCAAAAATTTACCGGTAGTACCATATAAAAAGGGATGCCCGAAACCATCTTCCTTACCTACAACCTTTATTAACCCGGCATCCTGCAGAGTGTAAATCACACCGGAACTATCCACTCCTCTAATAGCTTCTATATCTCTGCGTGTTATAGGCTGTTTGTAGGCGATTACCGCAAGTGTCGTTAAAGCAGCTCTGGACAGATACAATTCTTTTTTATCGGATAACTGTTTTATAATTTCGGCAAATTCAGGTTTTGTAAAAAGTCTATATCCCTTATTTACCTTTTTGATAACGAATGCTCTATCGGTTTCCTCGTATTCTTTTTCCAGCATAGAGACCATTTTCTCGACAACCGCGACGGAACATCTTAAGACATCAGCCATTCTCCTCGAACTCAATGGTTCGGGAGATGCAAACAGTAAAGCCTCTACCGCTTTTTTATTATTTCCGTCAATCTGCATATTTCCTCGATTTTTAATATATAACCCATACAGAGAAAAATCAAGCCAAAAACCGCAGTTCCCGTAATAAAAGACAAAAAACAATCATGGATTCTTTGGCTATAAATAGCCGCAATAAAAGCTATAGAAGAAACCAGTATTATACGTATAAAAAATGAACGTAAATCTCTCAAGATTTTCCAATACGGTCTAACAAGCAAAATAAACTGAACCAAACCTGAAAGAGATACAGCAAGAGCCAATCCTCTGGCTTGTAAAGTATTGAGGAGGAATATGGCTAAAACAACATTGATTAAGAGAGCAATATAGCTTATTCTCATTGGAGTTTTTGTATTCTTTTGTGAAAAATATACGTTTATTATTACTTGATTACCTGAAATAAAAGGTATTCCCAGAATATAAAAAAGAAGAATAGAAGCGGTTCGGACTGAATCCTGCAGGGTAAATGCTCCATGTTCATAGAGAATACGAATTGCGGACATGCGGACCGTAATGAGTAAAAAAACCGAGGGAATGGAAAGGAGAAAAACAGTTCGGATAGACGACAATATATAGGGGTATTGGTCAAGTTTTTGGGCCGCTTTTCTTGAAAGTTCGGGAAGGGTAACTGCAGCAACCGCTACCCCGAACATTCCCAGGGGAAGCTGCATTACCCTGTATGCATAACTCAGATGAGAGATGTTACCGGCGGGAAGTAAAGAAGCAAGAAAAAGAGTAACGCTCACATTTATTTTGCTGGCGGCAAAGGCAAAAAAAACAGGAATGACAAGACAAAGAGATTGTTTTACTCCCGGGTGACCCCACTCGGGTTTCTTTAATCTTATCCCGGCTTTTGGAAGAAAGAAAAGCAAAAATATTAATTGCACTCCACCGCCGACGAGAACTCCTACGGCTGCTCCGAAGATTCCTAAATTTCTGTATAATAAAAAAGAACATATAATAACAGCAAGATTAAAGAAAACAGTATAAATTCCGGTTATAAAAAAGCGGTCAAAATATATAAGGATACCCATAACCACAGAAGCAAATGAAATTAGCATCAAAAATGGGAACATCAATCTTGTAAGCTTGACGGCAACTTCAAACTGTAGAGGGTCCCTGGTAAAACCTCTTGCCAGAAGCGAAACTATTTGAGGAGAGAATATAATACCCAGAGATACTATAATAGAAAGCACTATAATCAGAGGTAAGAGAAAAGAAGACAAATATCTATTGGCACTTTCTTCTCCTTCTCTGGTGCGGTACTCCGAAAAAATCGGCACAAAAGCGGCGTTCATACTACCTTCTCCAAAAAAGTCTCTTAAAAGATTGGGAATATTAAAGGCTATCCGGAAAGCGTCCATAAAGGCAGAAGAACCGAAAAGGTAAGCGAAAACCACCTCTCGTCCCATTCCTGTTATTCTTGAAATTAGAGTCCCGATGCTGAATCCGCCGACTTTTTTCAATTTCATAGAACTAAAGGGATCAAGGGGTCAAGGGTTCGAGGGTTCAAGGGTTAGAATCCTTTTTCTCCAGAGATTTAATAAGAGCCTTCAGCATCCTCTCAACTTCCCTTGCGTTTTCCAGAAGCTTATCTTTGTTTTCTTGAGTCATATAATCTAAATCATACGATAAAAGAAGTTGAGTTTTCAATTCGCAATACGAACCATAAGCTACATACAGAAACCTTATATACTCTTTAATTGTTCCTCTCCCATAACCTTCTGCAATATTAGAAGGAATAGAAATAGATGAACGCCTTATTTGAGAAGTTAAACAGTATGTTTCTTCTTTGGGAAAACTACTGGTTACTTTATAAATACTAATACATAATTTATATGCTTTTTGCCATACTTTTAAGTCCATATAATTCTTCAACATAATATGCCAGAACTTTGAATCTTTAAAATTTTCTTGAAGCTTTCTTCCTCGACCCCTCGACTCCTTGGTCCCTTAACTTTCTTCTTCCTAACTTGGGATGTGGTAATGTTGGAAGGGTAGTATCGGGGCGAGTGGATTCGAACCACCGACCTCCTGCTCCCGAAGCAGGCGCGCTAACCAGGCTGCGCTACGCCCCGTTTTGCCATCCTTTTTTCCCTTTAAGAGGCACAAATCTTACACCTATACTTTTACTTTTAACTATCTTCCCGGCTTCTTTTTTTAGAACAACGAGCTCTTGAGTAATTATATTGCCAACCGGTATCACAATCTTTCCTTTATCTGCCAGTTGCTCTATTATATCATCCGCTACATAAGGAGCGGCGGCTGTGACTATAATCCTGTCATAGGGAGCATATTCCTTGTAGCCTATACTCCCATCTGCCATTACTACAGTTATATTATTATAACCCAATTTACGCAAGGTCTCTTTTGCTTTTTTAAAAAGTTCCGGAATTCTTTCCACTGTGATGACACTCATTGCAAGGCGTGAAATTACCGCGGCCTGATAACCGCTGCCCGTTCCCACTTCAAGGACTTTATGTTCATTCGATACGTCTAAGAGGTCCGTCATTAATGCGACAATATATGGCTGAGAAATCGTCTGGTCCGAACCGATTGGGAGCGGGCCATCCTGATATGCTACACCTTTTAGACCCTCTTCGACGAATCTATGTCTGGGGACTTCTTTCATTGCTGTAAGAATTCTTTCGTCGGTAATACCTCTACTTCTTATTTGATTTTCTACCATTGCTTCACGCTGAAACTCGTAGCTAATAATCTTTCTCCCAGTGAAGAAGTTTCTCTATCATATCAAAATCGGTATATTCCATATGAATAGGGGTGATAGAAACAAAACCTTCATGAACGGCATCGAAGTCCGAATTCGGACTTGAAACCCATGTTGGTTTTTCACCTTCCAGTGAGTATATAAATTTATCGTCTTTTTCCCTGACTTTTGAAATCTCGTCCCGGTAAATTCTGTTACCCAGACTGGTTATTTTTATCTTACCGTTAGGTGAAGGAGGCAGATTAACGTTCAAAAAAACACCTTCGGGCAGTTTATCCTTCAGGACTTGCCTTGCCAGCCAGTTTACTACACTTTTGGCAAAATCCGTGTTAAATGAATTATAAAAATCAAGCTGGGAAAATGCAACCGAAGGAATACCGAGCAAAGTCCCTTCCATAGCCACCGCAACCGTGCCTGAGTAAGATACATCGCTTCCGAGATTGGGACCATGATTGATGCCGCCGAGTATGAGGTCTGGTTTACCTTTTAAGATACCGCGTACGCTGTAAAGTATGCAATCTGTCGGAGTTCCATCGGTGGAATAAGTATCTTCATCGATTTTTTTCACTGTTATACTCTTATGTATGGTAAGGGAATGGCTTGAGCCGCTTCTTTCGCCTTCCGGCGCGAAAACTATTGTGTGACCCAGGTCACTCACCGCCTCCCGGAGGATGTTTAATCCCAGAGCATCTATCCCGTCGTCGTTAGAAATAAGTATCAACGCCATAACATACGCATAACAAGTTTAATAAATCTTGGAGTATCAATAAACGGATTTATATGACTTTTGAATTTTTCGAAATATATGGTACAGATTGGTAACTCCTTTATGGAAAATCCCGCCCTCGCCGCTTTGATGATTATCTCGGTTTCCATCTGGAAACGATTGGTCATCAGATTGATTTCCTTAAGTAATTTTTTCTTTATGATGCGGAACCCCGATTGGCTGTCATGGATTCTCACTCCTGATAGAATTGAAGTGACAAGTGAGGACGTATTGTTCGCAAAAAACCGTAAAAAAGGCATGTCGGACAAATTATGTTTTCTCGTCCCGACAATCAAATCGGCTCCGCTTTCCCTAAATTTTTCGAGAAACCTCGGTATTTCACCCGGGTCATGCTGCCCATCCCCGTCCATAGTTATAACGGCATCATATCCGTTTTTAATGGTGAAATCAAATCCCGCTCTAAGAGCTAAACCTTTCCCCTGATTACTCCTAAGACTCAGCACCTTTGTTCCGGATTTCTTTGCGATAAGCGAGGTTTTGTCTTTAGAACCATCATCCACAACAAGAACGTTTTTAAGAGAAAAGACAGAAGATACTTTTTTAAGTAAGTTTCCTATGTTCTTTTCTTCATTAAAAGCCGGTATTACTATTAATATTTTATTCATAACCGGTCAAACAAAAGCCATTGTTCGGGATATTTCTCAATATATCTCTCCAGTATCTCAACATATCTTTTAATGCCCAACTCAATTTCTCCTTCTGTGATCTTGAACGGTTTTTCAAAATAAACATGATAAAAATTATCCTTCTCTCTTAAACAGAAACCTGGGACAACAGGTGCTCCCAATTTCGAAGCTAGGAAAAACGCACCTCTTGGAATCTCTACATCTTTATCAAACATTTTAACTGTCACAGTAGAACCCTCAAAACTTCTATCTCCGGCAATTGATAGAACCCCTCCATTTTTCAAAAATCTAACCGGTCCAGAAAAACTTCTTCGTACATAAAAAACACCGATGCCCGCTCTCTTTCGATTAAATTCATAAAGATCTCTTATAAATTCAGTTTTATATTCTACCGAAATAACGGCAACGGAAAATCCATTATAACTCATAAGAGAAGCACCCCATTCGTAATTACCCAGATGACCTGTCAAAATTATAACTCCCTTCCCTTCCTTATGTGCATCAAAAAGATTATGAATGTTTTCCGCTTTCAAAAACTTATGATAATTTCGCTTGTTCAAAACTCTACCCATAATGAGCTGTTCATAAAGACAAATGGAAAGATTGATACCGGCTTTTTTTGAAATTTGCAGGAGCTCCTGTTCGCTTTTGTCTTTGAAAACACTTTTGAGATTAGAAAGGTGGTTACGGACCCCCCTCTTATATGTAAAAGTATATGAAAAACGCGCGGAACCTCTGGCAATAAGGTCGCCTATCCCTTTGGGTAGAAAACTCGCTAAAAATTTCAAAAACAAAAACAGGAAATTCATTTAAAAGAGCAAATATTCCCCTCTTTAAAATATTTTTAAAATCGGGGCGAGTGGACTTGAACCACCGACCTCCAGCACCCCAAGCTGGCGCGCTAACCAGGCTGCGCTACGCCCCGTTATCTTGAATATAGTAAAAAAGACCCTATTTGCAAGGGGGAATTAAGATGGCAACCACGAGATTACGAAGATTACCAAAAGACTACCCCACGACACCAAAAATTAATATCACACAGAGGCACCCGATACGGTCATTCTTTCCTACGGGGCAGGTCCAGTGGAATAGAAGTTGCTGCATGATGTACTACTATTCCACAGGGCAGGCAGAGAACACAGAGAAAAAAATATAGTGTTGCTTAAAACCCATCCCACAACACCAAATTAATCTCACAAAAAGCCACAGAGACACAAAGAAAAAACTTTTTTATTTTACCAATTAACTAATATAATAATTAACCAATCAACTGATTAGAAGAATTCACGAATTCAAAT
>CAZGBM010000004.1:0-48710 GCA_964523975.1 uncultured bacterium
AATATATAGCTGAGGGTTTTTCTTTCGATGCTGATGATGCGATTCTTTTAGCTCTTTACGGAGAATACTATTATCGTTTGGGTTTAGATGATATGGATAATAAGAGGGGGAGGCCGGCAAAAGAAAAATTTGAAGAAGCTATAGGAATCTGGCAAAAAACAATAACGAAAACAAGCGATCCAAAATGGATAAATTATGCAGAGGAAGGTATACGGAGGTCCCGGGAGAATATAAAAAAGCTTATTATATGGTAATTTTTGTTTTTTCTTAATTCAGGATTTGCAAAATATAATCAGTAGTCACCAGTTGCCAGCTATAAGTCAATGGATACAAAAAAACTATAAGTTCTACATGTTCTACATGTAAAAAAATTTGGGGGGGTGGATGGGGAATTTAGGATTTAGTTAAAACAACATAATTTCTTTTTTTCTCTGTGTAAGATTGTTTTTGTTGGTTGTGGGGCTCTTGCGATAAAATAAATAATTTGTATTTTAAAAAGGGAGTTGATAATGAAACGCAAAGTCAAACGGAAACAGCCGAATTCAAAAATGTGTCTGGTCTGCGGGTTGAAAAACAATCTTGGACTTAAGGCTAATTTTTACGAGTTGGAAAACAAGGAATTGGTTGCCGTTTTCAAATCAATTGAAGAACATCAGGGGTACCCCGGGCGTCTGCACGGAGGGATAATTTCAGCTGTTCTGGATGAAACAATAGGAAGAGCAATTTTGATGAATTATGAGGAAGATGTGTGGTTTGTAACTGTAGAATTTAATGTTCGTTTTAAGAAACCTATACCTATTGATGAAGAAATAAAAGTCACGGCTCGCGTGACTAAAGAAACAAGCCGTATATATGAAGGGAGTGGAAAAATAACATTAAAAAATGGTGAGGTAGCAGCACAAGGTTACGGTAAATATATGAAATTACCTATCGATAAAATCGCAGATTTCGATTACGAGGAGCAGGAATGGAAAGTTGTTCCTACGGAAAAAGACCCCAAGGAAATTGACATTTGATTGTTTGATTAAAATGAAAAAAAGAAAAAAGATAGGAACAACAAATCACACGAATAGCACGAATAAAAACAAAGAAGTTCTTTTTAAAGAAGAAAGCTATAAAATAATCGGTGTTTGTTTTGAAGTTTATAATATTATGGGTAGTGGATTTCTTGAAGCGGTTTATCAAGAATGTCTACGAAAGGAGTTCCAGATAAAGGAACTTCCATTTTTGGAGAAGCCGAGCCTGGAAATTTTCTACAAAGAGTTTAAATTAGAGCAAGCATACGAACCGGATTTCCTTTGTTACGGCGAAATTATTCTTGAGATAAAGGCAGTGAGGAAATTGACTGAAGAACATAAAGCACAAGTAATAAACTATCTTAAAGTTACTAACAAGCGTCTTGGGCTTTTGGTTAACTTTGGATGTTATCCAAAAATAGAATATGAAAGGTTGTTGAATTAAATTATTTGTGTAATTTGTGCTATTTGTTGTTGAGAAAAGTTGTTTTTTTGTAAAAAGGAAGTATTTTTATAGATTGATTGGTTGTAAAAAAGGAGATGTAATTGAGTAATAGGATTTTGTACTACAGTACGAATAGAAGCTTAAATACGCACGAAATAAATGGTTTCAAAGGAGAGGTAACCTTTAAAGAAGCTCTTTTTATGGGACAGGCTCCGGATAACGGACTTTTTATGCCAAATCGCCTGCCTTTTCTATACAAAGAGGAGATTTTATCTCTAAAAGGCAAGCCCTACTATGAAGTTGCATTTGAAATTCTAAAAAAATATCTAAAAGATGATGTAAGTGACGAAAAGCTGAAAGAGGTTTGCAAAAATGCATACACTTTTAGTGTTCCGATAGAGAAAATCACCGATAATATATTTCTCGCCAGAATGGATCAGGGTCCGACTGCTTCTTTTAAGGATTTTGCTGCGCAGGTTATGTCCAGATTAATGGAAGAATTAAAAGGAAAAGACCAAAAAATAACCGTTCTGGTGGCAACTTCCGGAGATACCGGAAGCGCGATCGGCAATGCCTATAAAGGTCTAAAAGATATTAAGGTATGTATTCTTTATCCGGAATTGGAAGTCAGCGAAGGACAGCGCAAGCAGTTAAATGCAATAGGAGATAACACTTCTACGGTAGCAATCGACGGCAAGTTCGACGACTGTCAACGCCTGGTAAAACAGGCATTTGGCGACCCGGAGCTCAAATTTTTGAATTTAACCTCTGCAAATTCAATAAATATAGGAAGGATTTTGCCGCAGATCGTTTATTATTTTTATTCTTATATAAATGTATTAGATGAAGTCCGTCCTGTTATTTTTTCTGTTCCCTCCGGCAACTTCGGTAATTCTCTTGGCTGTGAGATTGCTCGAAGAATGGGTTTACCTGTAGAGCTTCTCATAATAGCTACGAATGAAAACGATGAGTTCCCGAAATTCCTTGAAAGCGGGGTTTACTGTAAGGTGGATCCATCCCGCGAGTGCCTCTCCAATGCAATGAATGTTGGAAATCCAAGTAACCTTGCAAGATATTTTGACCTCTACGGTGGTACTGTGGACAAAGAAGGAAATGTTCACAAAAAACCCGATGTTGATCAGATGAGAAAATATCTGTATTCGGTATCGATCAGCGATGAAGAAACCGTAAAAACCATAAAGGAAATTTACGAAAAGTATAATGTATTGCTTGAGCCGCACGGAGCAGTAGGCGTTGCCGCACTAATGCATCATTATGATAAAATAGATAAGCCGGCAATATGTTTTGAAACTGCGCATCCCTCTAAATTTCCTGAGATAATCGAAAAAACCCTTAAAATTACTCCCGAATTACATCCGTCACTTGTTGATATAGACAAAAGAGTCATTGAGCCCGAGCATCTGCCCAATGATTATAAAACTTTCAAGAATTATTTGTTGAACTCCAAATAAAAAAGAGGGCTGTTTTCACAGCCCCTTTTTAGTTTGTATTTCAGCTTTTCTTTACTTTACTTTACTTTTATATCGATTTCTTTAGGTTTTTCTTTTTCGGTTTTCGGCAAAATCACGGTTAGGATTCCGTCTTTAAACTCGGCATTCACCTTTCCTGCATCCAAATCGGATTCGAAGTTGAAAGCTCTGCGGAAATTTCCGTAGGACCTTTCTACTCTAAGATACGATTCTTTCTCTTCTCTGGTTTCTTCCTTTTTCTCGCCTTCCACAAGAAAGCTATTTTCCTTTACCTTAATCTTAAGATCCTTTTTCTCTATTCCCGGCACTTCCACCGTAACCGTATACTTATCTTCGTCTTCCTTTACGTCCGCCAACGGAAAGACTCCTCTGCTTGATACAGGAACACTGAAGCCCCTTAAAAAATCTCTCATCACGTTGTCAAAATCTTCCCTGATATCAAAAAACCTGTCTAACGGATCATAACTTACTAAATCTTTCTTAATCATATATTCCTCCCTTTTAAGATTCTTTACTTAAGTTCCATATAAATAGACGAAAAAAATCGAAAAAGGTTCCATCCCCCGGCACCCCATTTTTTTTAACAACAAATAGCACAAATTTCACAAATGAATTAATAATAGCCATTTTTTATCTATAAAAAATAGGATCTTTTTTTGCCTTTATTCGTACAGTTCGCTTGCCCCATAAGGAAGAATGACTGTATCGGGGTGTGATTTGTTGTTCCTTACATAGATTCTTCAAATCTAAGTTAAATGGTTGAATTGAAAAATAGTCAAATAGTAAAAAATAAATAATCCTGTCAATCTGTGTTAATCCTGTCTAATTTAGTTAATGCGTGGATGAGTTGGTAGGTTTTTGAAACCGCAATAAAAATTTAGTATTTTTCGTTTGTTTGGTGGTTGAATAAATATCTTTATTTGTGTTTATCAGTGTAAATCAGTGGCTATATTATTGTTAGAAAGTTAGGAGGTTGGGAAGTTAGGGAGTTTAAACAGCAAAAATTCTTCTCTGTGTTCTCTGTGAGTTTTGTTTTCCTCTGTGTCCTCTGTGGTAATTTTTTTTAGTTTATTTGTGCTATTTGTGTGATTTGTTGTTTCTCTTTTTTTGTCTATTTTTGAATTTTGATTTGTAATTTTACATTTTGATATTTGATTTTTAATTTTTTGACGAATCTGCGTTCTTTGTGTGTTCATTTTCCTCTGTGTACTCTGTGGTAAAATCGGTTTTTTGGGTAAGTGTAAATTGCCCCTTGACAAAAAAGCAAACAGGAATATATTATTAGTAGTTCTACTAATTCGATAGAACTGATAGGACGATAATTAAATATTTTTTAAATTGGAGGAAAAATGGCTGAAATAAAAGTGGATTGTAGAAATGAAACGTGTCCCGTTCCTTTGGTGGAGGCAAGAAAAGCTTTGCGTAGGGCTGCCAAAGGTGACGTGGTTGAAGTTACCGGAACGCATCAATCTTCGAAGAAGGAAATACCTATGGCTGTGAAAGCGATGGGGTTGGAGCTTTTAGAAGTTGAAGAAGTGGGTGGTGTGTGGTCGATAAAGATTCGTAAGTAGGGGGGTAATATGAATAAAAAAGCAACTTTAATTGTTCATAGCGGGGATTTGGATAAGGTTTATAGCGCTTTTATTATTGGATTGGGGGCGCTTTCTATGGGAATGGATGTTTCTTTGTATTTCACTTTTTGGGGGCTCGAACGTTTAAAAAAGGGAAATTTGGATAAAGCTCCACTTTCAAAAATGAATATGCTTGGTCTTGGGAGGTGGATGGTAAGGCGAAAAATGAGACAGGCAGGAGTTGCTTCTCTTGATAAGATGTTGAAAGACTTTGTCGAACTTGGAGGAAAAATTCTCGCTTGCGATATGACCATGGAGATAATGGGAATAAAGAGAGAGAGTTTGCGAAGCGATGTTATAAGTGAATATTGCGGTGTAGGTACTTATATAAAAGAAGCAATGGAGTCTGATATAACTCTGTTTATTTAGAGGTGATTAAATATGGATAAAGAGACGATTTATTTTGATAATGCTGCGTCCACGAGAATGGACGAGAGAGTTCTGGAGGCAATGAAACCGTGTTTTTTTGATGTTTATGCTGTCGCAACTTCCGAATTCGGATATTCCCTCGGTATAGAGGCAAGGGAGGCTCTAGATTATGCTAGAGCAAAAATAATGTCTAAGCTGGGCAATCCTGAAGGAAAATTGATTTTTACTTCGGGAAGTACGGAATCAAGCAATATTGCTATAAAAGGTGTAGTCGGGAAATTGTCCGAAAAGAAAGGAAAACATATAATTGTATCCAAAATAGAAGATTTCCCTGTTTTGAATAGCGCTAAATCTCTTGAGCGGGAAGGCTTTAAAATTACTTATCTAAACGTCGATAAATACGGTTTTATTGATCTTGATAAACTTAATGAATCAATAAATGAAGAAACGATATTAGTCTCTATTCAGCATGCAAATCAGGAAATTGGAACAATCCAGGATATAAAAGCAATAGCCGAGATATGTAATAGAAATAACGTAGTTTTTCACTCCGATGCCACACATACTTTTATGCGAGTTCCTATCGATTTAAGTAAATTAGGTGTAGATCTGCTTACGGTTTCCGCACATACAATTCATGGGCCAAAAGGCATCGGAGCGCTTTATATAAGAGAAGGTGTTCCTCTTGCGAAATGGATTGACGGAGGATTTCAGGAATTTGATTTGCGCGCTGGTGTTGAGAATATTCCCGGAGCAGTTGGTTTTTCGAAAGCTGTGGAACTTGTAACGGATAAAGAGAATGAACAGCTTAAAAATATTAGAGATTATCTAATAGAAAAAGTTCAGAAAGAGATTTCCGATACAGTATTGAATGGTCATCCTCAAAAAAGAATACCCCATAATGCAAATATAACTTTTCACTATGTTGAAGGAGAATCTATCACACTTCATCTAGATATGAGAGGTTTTGCCGTTAGTACAGGCTCCGCCTGCTTTAGCAGGTCCCTTGAGGCAAGTCATGTAATACTGGGTATCGGAGGAAATCACGAGAGAGCTCACGGCTCTGTTCGTTTTACTTTCGGAAGATTCAACAATAAAGAGGAAGCGGATAGAATAGTAGAGGCTCTCAAGGATATAGTAAAACAGTTGAGGGTGATCAGCCCTCTTAAAGGAGAAGAAGCGAGGTAAAGATGAAATTTCCATATAGTGAGAAAGTGCTTGAACATTTTAGAAACCCCAGAAATGTAGGAAGTATTGAAAATGCTGATGGAAAGTCTACCGAAGGCAGTCCTGCGTGCGGAGATATGGTTTCGGTTTATATTAAAGTAGACGAGAATTCGAAGAAGATTAAGGATATCAAGTTTGAATCGTACGGGTGTGCCTCAAACATTGCTACCGGTTCCATAATTACCGAATTGGCTAAGGGTAAAACTCTTGAAGAGGCTAAAAAGATAGATTGGAGAGAGGCATCGGATGCGCTTGGAGGTCTGCCCAAGATAAAAACTCATTGTTCGGTGCTTGCTGTAGATGGTCTTCGTGCAGCAATACAGAATTACGAAGAGAAACACGGGCTTGTTAAGGAAAGGATTCCGACAACAAAAGAAATTGTATTGAAAAGATTGAAACATGTGATGAATCCTCTTGCGGGTTTAGACCTTGTGAGAACGAATCTGATTGGTAATATTAAGGTAGAAAATGGAACAGTTGAAGTGGAAGTTGATCTACCCGAGAACCATCAGTTTGCAAACAATATAAGAGAAGAAATAATAGAAAAACTTGAAAGTTTATGGGATATAGATAAAGTTATTGTTAGGTTTAGCGTTTAAAGAAATGGAGGTGTAAAAATGATAAAAGAAAAGAAGATAAATAAAATTAAGGAGAAGGTCGAAGAAGCAATGAAAGATATCAGCCCCTCGCTTAGGGCTGACGGCGGAGATGTGGAATTGGTAGAGGTCTCAGAGGGAGGAGTCGTGAAAGTCAGGCTGATGGGAGCTTGCTCTGGTTGTATGATGTCTCAAATAACTTTGAAAGCCGGAATAGAACGTTACCTGAAACAACGGATTCCGGAAATCAAAGAAGTGGTTGCTGTTCAGTAGCGTGGAGAGACTGGTGAGGATTGGCAGAGTAAATAAGAAAACGGAGATTTTGACAGTATGAAATTTTCAACGAAAACAAGATATGGTATGAGAGCGATGATTGAACTTGCTCGTTGTTATAAAGATAAGCCTATCCTTCTGAAGGATATAGCCGAACGTTTGGGGATTTCAATGAAGTACCTTGATCATATTGTTTCTTCTTTGAAAGCGAGAGGTCTAATCGTAAGATTAAAAGACGGGTATGTTCTTGGCAGAGCTCCCGAGAAGATAAAATGCGATGAGATAGTAGATGTTCTCGAGGGTTCATTAAATCCCGTAGCTTGTATAGATTCACCGTCGGTTTGTGAAAAGTACGGAAAATGTAAAGCGAAAAAGGTGTGGGGAAAAGTCGGCGCGACCTTGCGAGAAACATTAAAATCTTTTACTTTAGAAGACTTGATAAACGGTAATATCTAAAAACCTTTAAAGGGGTAATAATGGATTTAAAGCATATCGAAGGAGAAAAGAGAGGAAAGATAATACTATATGCTATATCGACATGCGCATGGTGCAAAAAGACCAAAAGATTATTGAATAGTTTAAATGCCGATTATTACTATATAGATGTTGATTTACTTGATGAAGAGGAAAGGGAAGAAGTGGAAAAGGAAGTCATGAAATGGAATCCATTATGCTCTTTTCCAACCCTTGTTATAAACGATAAGGAATCTATAAACGGCTATGATGAGGAAGAAATCAGGAGTAAAATCTCAAATGAATGAAATTAATATCTCGCAGAGGCAGATCGATAAATTATATGAAAAGTTGGACAAAGAGGCGGAAACATCAGGATACCACCTGAATCCCGATAAAGAATTTACAAGAGAATTGATAGAAGGTTTGCTTGTGAACGAAAAAAGATATGGTTATTGGTCGTGTCCATGTCGCCTTGCAACCGCGGTAAAAGAAAAAGACCTTGATATTATATGTCCCTGCGATTACAGGGATCAGGACTTAAGTGAATATGATACGTGTTATTGTGGTTTGTATGTTTCGGTTGTGATTCTAAATGGAGAAAAGAAAATTACAAAAATACCTGAGAGGAGACCTCCCAAGGCGGAGAGAGGAAAGATCGAAAAAAAATCCGGAAATGTAACAGCGGGTATCTCGAAATTGTCGAAACCGGTATGGCGTTGCAAAGTCTGCGGTTATCTTTGTGCACGGGATGCTCCTCCTGAAGTTTGTCCTATATGCAAGGCTAAAAAAGAACGCTTCGAGAGATTTTTAGAATGAAGAATAAAAAAATGGACGCAGATGAACGCAGATTTTAGAATCGCTGGGATTTTAGGTGGGTTAGATAGTTGAAAATCCCGACTTAACGGACCAACGAAGAAGATAACAACGGATTGCACGAATATAGAAAAAGGAAATTATCAAATGAATGTTTTTAGAATTTAAAGGAGAAAACAATGAAAAAGATAGCTGTTTTGATAGAAGATAATTATCAGGTTCTGGAAGTATGGTATCCGTATTTGAGGTTACGAGAAGCAGGATTTGAAACCGTATTTGTGGGAACGGGAAAAAAGAAAAAGTACGATAGTAAGGAAGGTTACCCCGCGGAGGAAGAGCTTTCAATCAAGGAAGCGAAGGCATCGGATTTTGATGGTGTTGTTATACCCGGCGGATATGCCCCTGATATCCTGCGGAGATATTCCGAAATAAATATCTTTGTAAGAAAAATGAACGATGAAGGGAAACTCATCGCCGCGATCTGTCATGCCGGATCGGTGTTGGTTTCGGCAGACATACTAAGAGGGAAAAAAGCAACATGTTTTTTTGCGATAAAGGATGATATTGTGAATGCTGGAGCAAATTTTATAGATAAAGAAGTAGTCGTTGACGGCAACCTGGTTACTTCTCGTAATCCATATGATTTGCCGTCTTTTTGCAGGGAGATAATAAGATTCCTGAAAGAAAGGGTATAAACCTTATAGGAGTTGAAAAAAGGAAAGATAAATGAAAGTACTAAAAGGAATAAGTGCGAACGCAGGTTTAGCTAAGGGCATTGCTGCTGTTTATTCTGAAGAGGTAGAAGAAAATATTCCTCATTATATGATTGAAGAAGAGAAGATAGAGAAGGAAATTTCCCGTCTAAAAGAGGCTTATGGCAAGACAAAAGAAGCAATAGAACAAATGTTGAAAGCGTCGGAGGAAGTATTCGGTAAAACCGGTGAGGAGATATTTGCCGCGCATAGTACGATTTTAGAAGATGAAGCATTATTTGAAGAAATTGTTGCTCTTATAAAAAAACGGCTAATCAATGCCGAGCATGCTGTAAATGATGTTTTTGATGCTTATCAAGAGAAATTTAAACAAAAGGACTTCCATTTTTCGGAAATTACGCATGATATTGTTGATGTCAGGAATCACATTCTTTCATCTTTTGATGGTCTGTCCGGTAGATTTACATGTCCTATAAATGGGAGACAACCTGTAATTGTTGTATCGAGAGCTTTAAGTCCCTCTATGGTTTTAAATATAGCTCAAAGTGATGTACTGGCTTTTGTCACCGAAGAAGGCGGGCTTACTTCACATGCAACCATTCTTGCGCAGAATTTTGGAGTTCCAATTGTGTTTGGTATAGAAGCTGTAGAAAATATTGGCTGTGGTGATGAAGTTATAGTCGATGCTTCGCTTGGGAAGGTTATAGTAGAGCCGGATGAAAAAACCGGAAAATATTATAATAAGAAAATAGAAGAAGCGGAAAAACGCAAACAATTCTGTATGGTTAAAGAAGAAATTCCCGCTCAAACAAAAAAAGGACAGCGGCTTACTTTGAAGGCAAATATTAGCCTGCAAGGGGAAATAAAAATGCTTGAGGGTCTTAATTACGATGGAGTAGGACTCCTAAGGTCGGAATTTCTCTTCGCAAACCGAGATAAAGCACCATCCGAGGAAGATTGGTTCAAGGTTTATAAAAATATTGCTGAGACCGCAAAGGATAAAAGTGTTAATATAAGGTTGTTGGATATTAGCGGAGATAAGATGCCTACATATTTACACCTTCCTCCCGGAGAAGATAGTGACCTTGGAATACGCGGAGCAAGAGCTATAGATTTTTTCTATGATATGTATCTAAACCAGACCAAAGCAATACTTCGAGCATCGGTTTATGGAAATGTAAGATTGTTGTATCCGATGATATCAGATGTCTCGGATATAGAATCTTTTAGAGAAATGAGAAAAAAGGCTGAATCTGTTTTACGAAGAGAAAAAAAGGATTATAGGAAAAATATAGAGGAAGGGATAATGATAGAAACACCGGCAGCAGCAATTATGTCCGGTACTCTTATGGAATACGTTGATTTTGCAAACATTGGCTCGAATGACTTGTTGCAATATACACTTGCTGTATCGAGAGCAAATCAAATAATCGAGAAAAGATATCATATTCTTCATCCTTCCCTTGTTCGTCTTATGGAAATCATCGTTAAGGAAACACGTAAATATAAAAAAGAAATATGCTTGTGCGGTGAAATTGCAAGTTTTGAAGAATTTTATCCGCTATTTCTTGGTCTCGGCATTAAAAGTTTTAGCGTGGAAGTATCGAAACTGAGTGATATAAAATGCAATTTGCTGCATGTTGGGTCGTATGATAGGTCTCTTGTCGATACATTTTATAAGAGTCTTAAGAAGGATGATATTGAGAAATTTTTTAAAAGATAAATAATAATCTTAAGGGAGATTTAAATGAGTGATGTATCCATAGTTATTTGCGGCGAGGCGGGTCAAGGTATTCAAACTGTAGAAAAGATACTTACCTCTATTCTTAAAACTGCAGGTTATTATATTTTTTCGTCCACAGAGTTTATGTCGCGCATAAGAGGCGGAAGTAATTCTACCGAGATAAGAATATCCGATGTGCCTGTTAACAGCTTTGTAGAAAAAACAGATATGTTAATTCCTTTTGATTCTAAAGCCGTCGAACACGTTAAATGGAGAATAGACAAAGACACAATAATGATTGGGAAAAAAGAATTCATAGAGGGTAAATCGAAAAGAACGTTTGAAGTTCCTTTTTCTAAGTTAGCTGAGGAAGCCGGCAGTAAACTTTATGCGAATACCGTTACAGTTGGTGTTATAGCCGGTATGCTCGAGGTGGATTTCTCTACAGTTGAAAGCTTTATAAGAAATTTTTTCAGGAAAAAGGATGAGAAGATTATCGATGGCAATATCAAAGCGGGTAGAAAAGGTTATGAAATAGGAGAAAAGCTAATTAAGGAAAATAAGATTGATTTTAATTTAAAAAAGAGTGAAGAGGTAAAGGACTATTTGCTTGTAAGCGGTACCGACCTTGTTTCGATGGGTGCAATCGGAGGTGGGTGTAATTTCATTTCTTCTTATCCGATGTCTCCTTCAACGGGGGTTCTCACATTTCTTTCAAAACAGCAGGAAGAATTTGAAATAATCGCCGAGCAGGCAGAGAGCGAGATATCTGCTATTAACATGGCTCTTGGCGCATCCTATGCGGGGGCAAGAGCAATGGTAACTACATCAGGCGGAGGTTTTGCTTTGATGGTTGAGGGTTTAAGTCTTGCAGGAATACTCGAGACTCCCGTAGTGATTCACCTTGCTCAGAGACCGGGTCCCGCAACAGGTCTTCCTACAAGGACTGAGCAGGGAGATTTGCTTTTTGCTCTGTTTGCCGGACACGGAGAATTTCCAAGAATCATTTTTGCTCCGGGTAAAACGGAAGATGTTTTTAATTTGAGCAGAAAGGCATTCGAACTGGCAGATAAGTTTCAAGTCCCGGTTATTATAATGACCGATCAGTACCTACTTGATTCTTCTTTTCTCGTTCCTTCGATCGATTTATCAAAAATAAGAAACGAAGAATATTTTGTGAAGACGGATAAAAATTATAAACGTTATAGATTAACTGAAGATGGTATAAGCCCCAGAGGTATCCCTGGCTACGGTGAAGGTTTAGTAGTTGTCGATAGTGATGAGCACGATGAAGAAGGACATATAACCGAAGATCTGGATTTTAGAACAAAAATAGTGGATAAGAGACTCAGGAAATTGGATTTAATCAAAAAAGAGATAGAGCCTCCAGAGCTTATTGGTAATAAAAATTATAAAATATTGGTGATAGGATGGGGCTCTACTTATTATTGTATAAAAGAAGCCTTAGAAAAACTTGAAGATAACCAAACAGCCTTTTTATATTATAAGCAAGTTTATCCCCTGCATCCGGATACTAAAAAATATCTTACCAAGGCAGAAAAAACAATTGTTATAGAGAACAATGCCACGGGTCAATTTGCCAAATTGATTAAAATGGAGACAGGCGTAAATATCGATAAACCGATATTAAAGTATAATGGGTTACCTTTTGGTGTGGAGGAAATCATCAGGGAACTTAAAGCAATTAAGAGAAAGGAGGCTAAATAATGGATGCGAAAATTTACGAAATGGGAAAAATAGATATAGCATGGTGTCCGGGCTGCGGAAATTTCAGCATCCTGAAGATATTAAAAGATACTCTTTCCGAACTTGATATAGCACCCGAAAAACTGGTTATGGTTTCCGGAATAGGTCAGGCAGCAAAGACACCCCATTATTTGAGAGCCAACGTATTCAACGGTTTACATGGTAGAGCGCTTCCCGCGGCTACTGCAATAAAAGCGGTAAATCGAGACTTAGTCGTAATTGCGGAAAGCGGAGATGGTGATATGTACGGCGAAGGAGGTAATCATTTTATACATACAATCAGAAGGAATCCGGATATTACGAATATTGTTCATAACAATATGGTATATGGTCTGACTAAAGGGCAGGCGTCTCCTACAAGCTTAAAAGGTTTTAAAACCCCTGTTCAGGTAAATGGAGTTATTCTTGAACCCTTTAATCCTCTGGCTGTTGCAATCGGTCTTGGGGCATCTTTTGTATCACGTGCTTATTCTGACGATATGAAAGAGACCAAGGAAATAATAAAAAAAGCAATACAACATAAAGGATATGCGCTTGTAGATTTGCTTCATCCTTGTGTTACGTTTAATAGGTTTAACGATAGAAAATGGTTTAAAGAAAACACTTATTATTTAGGAGAAGAATATGACCCGACTGATAGGAATGAAGCTTTCAAGAGGGCAATCCAGACGGATAAACTTCCACTTGGAATATTCTATATAAATAAAGAAAGTATGCCGTTTGAAGAAAAACTAACAGCTTATAAAAAGAATAAAAAACCTATGTTTGAAAGGGAAGTCGATTTTCAAAAATTAAGTAATTTAATAGAATCAAAGAGAAAATGAAATATCAAAAATTAGAAAGCAAAATGACATCAAAAGCTGATCGCTGACAGCCGACGGCAGAAAAAGATTCGTGCAGTTCGCTTGCCCCATAAGGAAGAATGACTGTATCGGGGTGTGATTTGTTGTTCCTTACATAGATTCTTCAAATCTAAGTTAAATGGTTGAATTGAAAAATAGTCAAATAGTAAAAAATAAATAATCCTGTCAATCTGTGTTAATCCTGTCTAATTTAGTTAATGCGTGGATGAGTTGGTAGGTTTTTGAAACCGCAATAAAAATTTAGTATTTTTCGTTTGTTTGGTGGTTGAATAAATATCTTTATTTGTGTTTATCAGTGTAAATCAGTGGCTATATTATTGTTAGAAAGTTAGGAGGTTGGGAAGTTAGGGAGTTTAAACAGCAAAAATTCTTCTCTGTGTTCTCTGTGAGTTTTGTTTTCCTCTGTGTCCTCTGTGGTAATTTTTTTTAGTTTATTTGTGCTATTTGTGTGATTTGTTGTTTCTCTTTTTTTGTCTATTTTTGAATTTTGATTTGTAATTTTACATTTTGATATTTATTTTTTGAATTATAGAGGTTTCGCCACACTGTATTTCTGTATTCTGTTGTTAAATATCTACCCCAAGCGTTACTCTTATAATCATTCCTATTCCAAAAGAAAGTGAAGCAACGCCGAGGCTTAAGAACGTCATTTCGAGAAAGCGTTTCCTGAAAGAGAAGTCCTTTGCAATTGAGACGTAGTAGTTAAAAAAGAATATAATAAATATTCCTACTGCAAGTGTTACCATCAAACATACAAGATAATTTTCGAGAATAAAATATGGCAAGACCAGAAGTAATACCGTTACAATATATGCGGCTCCAGTATACAGCGAAGATTTAAGAGCTATATCTCCGCCTCCTTCTGCTTTTGTGGAGAGATATTCGGAAGCGCCCATGGAAAGAGAAGCGGCAATTCCTGTTATTATTCCGACTGCTGCTATAAGTCTTGTATTTTGGAGTGCAAATGTCAAACCGGCAAGAGTACCTGTTAATTCTACAAGAGCATCGTTTAGACCCAGCACAATTGAACCAACGTAGTTAAGTTTTTCTTCGTCAAGTAAATCAATAAGTTCGTTTTCATGTTTTTCTTCATCTTCGGCGATTTGTTTGGCTTCCGGAATATACTCTGCAATTTCCAAGTAATTAACCTGAGCCTGTTTTTCTCCCTTTTCCATCAATTTTATAGCGAAAGTAAATCCTAAAAATTTTGCGATTAAAGTAAATTTAAAAATTTTCCATCGATTTGGTTTAATATCTTTTTTTGTAATTGTTTGCCAGAATTTACAATGCCTGAGTTCTTCATTTGCAATATCCAGCAGAACTTTACTATTTTTTTTGTCTTTCACTAATTTTACTATATTGGAATAGATATGATATTCGGTAATTTCATTCGTTTGAGCAGTGTAAATTTGTTTCATAATATGCTTGAGAGCTTCTAATGATTTTCCCATCAAACCTCCTTATAATTACAAAAATCTATTCCAGAGTAATTTCTGCGTCAATGAAAGCTTTTTTCAGCAGTTCGATAAGGCCTAATTCTATGGTCCATTTTTTAAGATATTTTTTATCAAGTGAATCTCCCTGGATTTTGATCACTCCAATAACATCCAGTAATTGCCTTTCGGAAATTTTATCTCCCATCTTATACCGGATTAGTTTGTTAATAATAATATCTTCTGGTGAGGCGAAGCAGAATTTACTGCTTTGATCGTTTTCGATTAACGTATCTTCGATTCTACGTTTAATTGCATTTTTTTGATATAGGTCGTCTTTGTAAACAAATACATCTATTTTTATTGCGGTTTCAAGATGTATTAAATTAAACGAAGAACTGCGTTCAATTGCATTTTTTATCATATTCTCGTCTATATAATATTCATTTTCAAGCTTGATTTTTAATGATGTAATTTGATTTAAACTTATATTAGCTACTATATCCGCATCAAGCGTAGTACGTGGCATACCGTAAATGGAACTTGCCAGAGAACCGCCGATATAGTATTGGATATTTAATTCGTTAAAAGTTCTAATTACCGGTTTTATCGCAATTAATATATCGGGTGAAGTCATTTTTGTGTTTTATTTAAATATTTTTTTACTTTTTCGGCCAAATCTTTACCGTAGTTATATTCTATAAATAGCAAATTTATTTGCTCTTCGTTTAAGTTATTGTTGACCTTTTTGATCGCGCGTTTTGATAAGTTAATTGTTATTTCCGATAAAGAACGGATACGTGAGAATTTTTCTACCCGGCTTTCTTTTTGGAGCAAAGAAATAAGTTTTTTTTCCGTTTCTGTATTTGTGTCTGAAGATTGTGTTCTCATAATATTATCTAAATTATGGGAATTTTTATTATTTTGTCAACTGATTTTTTAAAGTGAAAGGACAAGTATTATTTGAATACCTCTCCTGTTTCTTTTGCCCAGAAAATGAGGTCGAGAGTATCCATAGGTATATCCAAATCTTTTGATAGTTTTTTCATTTTTTCTTCTATCTCTTCGTACTTTTTCTCTGATAAATTTGTCGGATATTTGCTTATCACTCCAAGTCCTATCAGATTTCTTAAAATATGTCTATCCAGTATAGCGATTTCTGCTCCAAGCCCGATATTCCGCAGGAAATGACTTGCTTCTTTGTACCCGATTCCTTTTGCGTTTTTTACGAGATATTCTCTCAAAACAATAGGGGATTTTGTATTCTTTATCTTGCTATAAATTGAATTGTTATTACAAAAAAAATTATTTCTGGCTTCAAGAAGATAATCTGTTTTCTTATTTTTAAATCTAACTTTTTGCAGTTCTTTGTTTATGTCTTCTTTCTTTCCGTTAAGAAGAATATTCTTTTTTTGCATTTCGAGAATAGCTTCCCAGCATAGCTTTGCTTTTGACTGTGGAGTTAGAATACAGAATGCCAGTTCCGCAAATAATTCTTCAGCGCTTGCTTTTTCGCCTATCTTTTTAAATGAATTTAACCTATATTCAATTTCTTTTTTGAATTTTGAATAGACTTGTTTTATTTCAGGGATATTTTCTTTATTAATTTTCAATTTTCCAGTTTTATCATATTATTTTTGAGGGAATATGTCAAGATGGCAACCTCCCGCCCCCCTTTTGTAACCACAGAGAACACAGAGATTCTATTTTGCTTAACTCACAACCCCACATTTCGAATAACACACAGAGGGCACAGAGCTTACACAAAACTGCCCTTGGATATCTAGCTATGGATTGATACAGCTAAACACAAATTTTTCTTTTCTTTACTATAACACGATAAAAAAATAAAGACTACAATTACTAGATGCTCTAAATATAAGAATATTTGGGTAGGGTTGGGGTTTCTTAGCTGAAACAAATTTTTTCTTTTTCTCTGTGTTCTCTGTGTCTCTGCGGCAAAATCCGAATTAGGGAAAAGCTGCATCTTGACAAAATAAATAAATTACATATAATGATTTGGAATGGGTCTAAATTTGGAATGATTGCAAAATAGAAAAGAAAAACTATGGAGGTAAAATGAAGGAGATGACGAGGAGAGCCTTGAGTGATGCGTTTGTAGGAGAATCGATGGCTCATATGAAATATATTATTTATAGCGATATTGCAAGAAAGGAAGGATATTCTAATGTGGCGAGGCTTTTCGAGGCTATTGCATATGCGGAGAGGGTTCATGCAGGGAATCATGCAAAGCTTTTGGGTTTATTGGGAAAGACAGTTGATAATTTGCAGGCGGGAGAAGAAGGAGAATCTTTTGAGATAGAAGAGATGTACCCGGTTTATAAAAATACTGCCAAATTACAAAGTGAGAAAGCAGCAGAACTTTCGAATCATTATGCATTAGAAGCGGAAAAAATACATCAAGCAATGTATGAAAGATCAAAAGAAGATGTTGTTAAGGGCAAGGATATAAAGTTAGAGAAAGTTTATGTTTGTCCGGTTTGCGGATATACGCACCAGGGAGTTCCCCCGGAAAAATGTCCTGTGTGTAATGCTTCTTCTAAAATTTTTAAAAAGTTTTAACAAAAGGGAGGTATTGAATTATGGGTTTTGCTGAACTTTTAAAAACGGCCGATTGGAAATCGGAAAAGCATGTTCCAGTGATTGAAATCTTGAAAAAAGGTGAAAAGGTTAATGTTAAAGTGTCGGTTGGTAAAGAAATTGCACATCCTAACAAAACCGAGCATCATATTGCATGGATTGAAGTCTATTTTCATCCTGAAGGAGGTAAGTTCCCCTATATGGTTGGCAAAGCTGATTTCGCAGCGCACGGTGCTTCCGTTGATGGTCCCGATACCAGTACCGTTTATACCGAACCGGATGTAAATTTATCTTTTAAAACCGGGAAATCCGGTACTATTTATGCTTTTTCCTACTGCAATATACACGGTCTATGGGTTAATCAGGAGGCGTTGAAGCTGTAAGCTTCAGTATATTGGTAAATTAGTATATTGGTTGATTGGTAAAAAAAAGAATCTTTGTGTTCTTTGTGGCTTTGTGTGAGATAATTTCGAAGTTGTGGGGGTGGGTTTTAAACAAAAAAATATAGTCTTTTTCTCTGTGTCCTCTGTGTCCTCTGTGGTTCGATTATTTTTGGATTGTGTGGTGTAACTCACCTCTTGACAAAAAGGTTTTTCGTGTTATCTTTTTTTAAAAAGTAACACCCGATAAGGAGGGTCTTTATGTTTTTATTTCTATTGTTTTTTGCTTCAAGCGTAGATTCTTCTGAGGTATTTTTAGATACTTTGAATATGAAAAGATATATTTCGGAAGGGGTGGTGGTTACCGCAAGTAGATACAAAGACAATGTTTCCGATATTTCTTCGTCTGTCTCTATTATTACTGAAGAAGATATGAAATTTCTAAATTCTTATGTGGCTCCCGATTTGCTTTCGGGTATTCCGGGAATAGAAATTATGAAGACTGGAAATTTCGGCAGAGCCGATGTCGTTATAAGGGGAATTGGAAATAACGGCAGGAGGCTTGGGTTCTTGATTGACGGAAGACCGGAAAAGATGCCTATATATGGTTGCGCAGTAACTCATACGTTTCCTCTTCATAATGTTAAGAGAATAGAAGTCGTTAAAGGTCCTCTTTCTTCTTTATACGGTTCCGGCGCTATGGGTGGAGTCGTAAATATTTTGACCAGACAGCCAGGAGGAGAAAATAAATTGAATTTTGAAGCCGATTATGGAAGTTTTAACACTCATAACCTGACCGGCTCTTTAGAGGAATCTCTTTCGAAGTTGGACTTTCTCGGCACGGTGCAGAAAAGCTCTTCGGATGGACACTTGCGTAATTCGTCTTCAAATACTGAATCCTATCAGGGTGAGATTATATATAATTTTAACAAAGAATGGAAAATTGAGAATTATTGCAGGTATGTAGATACTTATGATGAAAATCCGGCAACTGCAGGAGATACTTCTACTCCTACCGGCTATCAAAATTACGAAAGAGGCGCTTTTGATGTTTCGGTTTATGGCGAAATGAATAAAATTGATTTTCGGACCAAACTCTTCAGGACTTTTGGCTATCACGAGTTTTCGGATGGTTGGGAGTCGAGAGATAGAACGGATGGCTTGAGTTCTTCAGTCGGGTTCTCGATTTTAGAGGGAAATAAAACTCAGGGCGGGGTTGAGTTCTATAAGCAATACGGCAACTGGATCTCTCATGGACAGTGGAGCAGAAAAGTATATGAAGGATTTTTTCATACCGAGCAGAGAACTTCGCTTGTTAATTTATCGGGAGGTTTGAGGTATACTCACGCGGAGAATTCCGGAGGGATTTTATCTTATGACGGAGGGTTGGTTTTTAAGCTCCACGATACAAGGCTTAGAGCCAGAATCGGTAAAGGATTTCGGCTGCCGTCTTTTAATGATCTCTATCTTTTCCCTTCATCCAATGATTCTTTGGCTCCGGAAGAGCTATGGGACTATGAAATAGGATTGATACAAAAAATATCGAATATCGCAGATCTCGATATTTCGTTGTATTATATGAATACTGATAATTTTATCAGGTTTTCTCCATTAAGAGGACAATTCGAAAACATAGATACTCTGGTCGAAAAGGGTTTGGAAACCTCTATAGGTATATACCCCTCGGATTGGATATATTTTAAAGTCTTTTATGCGTATATTGATAGGGGTGAGAGAACTCAAGGCGTTCCGGGTCAAAAGTGGAGTGGAAATGTTACTTTGGAAAGGGGAATCATGGAGGGACGATTGAGCGGAAGCTATTTGACCGATTATTACGCGGCGGATAATTATTCGTATGTAATCCCTTCTTATTATGTATTTGATTTTCGTTTGAATCTGAAACCTAGAAATTATCTTTCGGTATCTTTGGGTATCGATAATATTTTCGATGAATACTACCTGCGATATGTTGAAATTCCAGGTGCCCAGGGACTTTACCGGATGCCCGGTAGAACATTCAAAATAGGAGTGGCTTTAAGCAAATGAATTTTCTTTTTTTGCTTGTAAGTATACGTATAGTTACATCAACGAGCGATATATCTTTAGTAGTAAAAGCTCTTGCCCCTGATGAGGTTGAAGTGGTTAATATTATACCGGGTGGAATGTGCCCCGGTCACTTTGACCTTTCTCCAGGGGAGGCGAATTTGATTTTTACATCCGATTTAATTCTCTACCATGGTTTTGAAACCTGGTTTAAAAAAGTCGAAGACCTAAGGACGGGTATAAAGGTAATAGATTTAAAAACAGATGAGAATTGGATGATTCCTGAAGTATATTGTAAAGGAGCTTCAGAGATTTGCGACATTTTGAAAGAAGAATGTGGTTCTGTTAATCCTGATATTGTTGAGATAGATAAAAATTATAAAAGACTTAAAATTAAAATAGATTCGCTTTCCGTTTTGGTTTCAAAGAGAAGTAAATCTCTTAAAGGGATTGAAGTGATTTGTAATGAACATCAAAAGGATTTTCTGGAATTTCTCGGTATGAAGGTTGTATCTGTTTTTTCTCCGGGAGATGAACTCTCTATTAAAGAGATCTCAGAGGTAATAAAAATTGGTAAGGAAAAAGACGTGAAAATAATTGTCGATAATCTGCAAAGTGGGTGGAAGGTGGGTGAGACCTTAGCGAAAGAGCTGGAAGGTACTTATATAATTCTTTCCAATTTTCCCGACGAAAGAGGTTATGAAGAAACTCTTCTGGGAAATATAGATACTTTACTGGAAAATCTCAGTGATAAAAATAAAAAAAGTAGTTAAATTATTTAACGGAAAAGAAATTCTTTCGGAAATTTCCCTTGATATAAAAAAGCAAGATTTTGTTGCAGTAATTGGGCCGAACGGTTCCGGAAAAACGACTTTGCTTAAAATAATAGATGGTCTTATTGCTCCGGATAAAGGTGAGGTAAAAGTATTCGACCTCGATCCGCTCAAATTTGGGCTTACTGTCAGAAAAAAGGTTGGCTTTATTTTTCAGAATGAGTTTATACCCAAAAATATTCCACTTTCCGTAGAAGAGGTTGTTTCCGTAGGCAGGATAGGCATGAAAGGGCTTTTTAGAAATCTGGACAACGAGGATATGGAAGCTGTCAGAAGAGCCATGAAGGAAGTTGGCGTTATGGATTTGGGGAAAAGACCTGCCGGACTTCTTTCCGGCGGGGAGCAACGGAAAGTATCAATAGCGAGAGAGTTGTCCAGGGAAGTGAAGATTCTTTTATTGGATGAAATTCTGATGAATTTGGATCCCGCATCGCAGATGGAAATAAATAATTTAATTTCAAATATCTACAAAAAGCATAAATTAACAATTGTTTTTGTAACCCATCTTCTTCGTTACTTGCCCGAAGGAATTAATAGAGTAATAGCAATCAAGGATGGTAAAGTATTCAAAGATTTTTCACCTGAGGAATTCGATATTTCAGAGCTATCGGAACTTTATGGAATTACAAGGGAGTATCTAAAGAAATATGTTGGAAGTTTTAAGATATAATTATTTTCAAAATGCTTTGATGGGTTCCGTTCTTGCGGGAATTGGTCTTGGCATTGTCGGGGTTTGGGTGATTCTCTTGCGGATTCCTTTTGTCGGAGTCGCTATTTCTCACGCTGCTTTTGCGGGTTCGGTTATAGGACTTCTTTTAGGAGTCAATCCAATTATAATGGCAATAGTATTTTCTCTTCTGGCTTCAATTTTGATAGGTCCTATTGCCGAGAAGTCAGGTCTTGAAGCTAATATAATTATAGGTATTATTTTTTCCCTTGTATTGGGCATTGCGTTTCTTGGCCTTGGTTTAATAAAAGGGCCAAGGACCGAGGCTTTTAATCTTATATGGGGGAGTATTCTTACACTCTCGAGAAAGAATATATTTGTTAATTTCGGGATTACTGTTTTCGTAATACTTTTCCTGGTCTCTTTCGGAAAGGAGATAAAAGCTGTATTCTATAACAGAGAAGTTGCAACCTCCTGCGGGATACCTGAAAAATTTATTTTCTTTAGTCTTCTTTTCTTTTCGGGATTTATCATTTGTCTAAATTTGAATACGGTCGGAGGGATATTGATTTTTGGCCTTTTGATAAATCCTCCATCAGCTGCAAGAATTCTGACGCACAGTCTTTCAAAAATGTACCTTCTTTCGATTCTTTTCGGGATTCTTTCATGTCTTACGGGGCTTTTGTTTTCTTATATCTTTGAAGTTCCTGCCGGAGCCGCAATAATAATTGTTTCTTCACTTATTTTTATAATTTCAATGGCTTTGAGGGGTAGAAATGGACGTTGATTGTTTCGAAGAATGGGCGGAAAACTGGGAAGTCTCTGAAGAATCAAAAATAGTTGCCAAAATCTTTATCGAAGAGTTAATCGGTAGGAATTCCGGCTTAATTCTGGATTTAGCTTGTGGTAAGGGAGTCTTGCGGGAATATTTTCGCGAAAATATTCCCGGTTCAAAGGTTATTTATTTGGATAAAGCTTTTGCTATGATTAGAGGACTAAAAGAAACTTATCCCGGCGAGTTTGCAATAAGAGGTGAAGGTGAAAATATCCCTTTGAGTGGAAATATATTTGATGTCGTTATAATTTTCAATTCTTTTCCTCATTTCATGGACAAAGAAAAAACTATTTCAGAGTGTTACAGGGTACTCAAAGAAGGAGGGAGATTAATTATAGGCCACTCGATGACTCCGGAGGAAATAAATCAATTGCATAGAGATGTAGGTAATCGGGTTGCTGACCATCAACTGCCGGAAAAAGATATTTTTGTAGAGATGTTTAGAAAGTGCGGTTTTAAAGATATCGAATATTTTGTTGACGGTTATTTTTATGTGATGGGATTTAAGAAGTAAAAAAAATAAATTTACCACAGAGAAGGAATGGAGAAAACACACTTAGAGCACAGAGTCATCGAATATTAAAAATCAAATATCAAAATGTAAAATTACAAATCAAAATTCAAAAATTAATTACAAAAACCAGTAATAACAAATTGCACGAATATGTATATTTTTTAACTCGAAACTCGAAACGTGTAACCCGAAACTATAAATTTATTTTTCCTGCACGAATTTTTCTCGCGTGGCCTTTATATTTATTTCTTTGATTCTGTCGGCTATATCTGCGTTTATGAGTGTATAACCATTAAAAGTTTTAGACAACTCTCCTGGAATATTAATATTTTGTAGAATCTCGTCTTCGATGATTGCGCCTTCTTTATTTAAAAATTCTACTGTTGCCGTAAGCATGATGGGTTCTGTTTCCTGGTTGTAAACTGTAAATTCCCAGAAAAAATTCCATTTGTCGTTGCTCTTTTCCATTACTTTAGTGTTTGCTCCGAATATATTCCAGGTTTCGTCTTCTTTTTCTTCTTTAGAAACTTCATTTTTCCCTGAAATAATTTTTTCCTCTTTTGTTTCTTCGGTTTTAACCTCCTCAGATACCCCGGGCTCCAAAGAAAGTTCAATTACGCCTTCTACTTCGTATGCGGTAATCCTGCAGAATTTGCCGTTTGAATCGCTTTCAAACCCTATGATTCCCGGTTTGTCGGCCCTTCCGGACATATATGCTTTACCTTCTCCTGTTTTATAAGTAATCGGGTTTTCGAAGTCCAGTGGCAGTTCTTTTTCCAGCCATAGAACCGAACTCATTTTCGGATAATGTCCTTTTTCCGAGGCGTATTTTTTCACTGCTTTTTCTATAATTTTCATGTTTTTTTGAAGAGATGCGGCAATGATTTCCTCGTTTACTTGTTTATAGGATTTACCGAATATTGAAATATACGGGGACAATAGATAACCTACCGTAACTCCCGCTATAAATGCCAGTGATATTAAAAATAAAGCAGCTTTTCTTTTCATTACTACCCCCTTAGTTCTATATTTATGCTAAGTATAATGAATGATATCTTTTAAGTCAAGGTATGTTTTTAACTTTGAGGGGTTATCATAATGTCTATTTGCCGCCGTACACGTCCGGAAATGATATGTGTATAGTTCATATATAAAAAAAGAGGAGTAGGGGATGCCTACTCCTCTTTTTTTTACGAAGGTGACTTTGAGTTACTTTTTCGATTTACCCTGGATTTTGTAGAAAATTACAAGAGCGGCCCCTATAAAAGTTAAAACGAAGCCAGCCATTGTAAAGAAAAATATGCCCGGGTTTCCCATTTTGGTTGCGAAAATCCAGCTCCCTATTACAAGGCCAAGTCCTATTCCAAGACATATCAATCCTCTTCTCAGGTAATCAAGCGGTGTAGCGGGTGGGGGTGTTAGTTCGTGAATTTCTACCCCTGCTTCTATTGCCTTCATTCTTTCCTCTCTTTTTAATTTTTCTTTTTTATAATCTGTGGTGAAAACGAAGTAGAAGACGATAAAGACCATAAAGATGGGAAAGAGTATTCCCATTATTGGAACTAAATCTGTCATAATTCCTCCTTTTTATTTGTAAATATATACTGTTTCAAGGTTATATATTTCATAATTACCTAAATCGGTCAATGGGTAAAATTTCTCTTTTAGGTGTTTGAGTCTGTTTTTAAATCTTACTTTTATCATTTTTGCCTCCGTTTATTCTGTTTGACGCAGTATTACAGGAAATTGTTTCAGAAAAAAATTATATCACACAAAGACACGGAGCACACGGAGCCCTAACCCATACCTATATTTTAATTGTGTTTACTAAAACCCCACCCCACAACCCTGATTTTTTACATGTAGAGAATGTAGAACTTGTAGTTTTTTTATTTGCATTTCTATATTAACTACATGTTCTACATGTGCAATTATTTTTTTGTTTCTCTAACCCTTAAAACCCAATTAACCCATTGACTAAGGAGTAAAATTCAGTATAATCCTTTTATGAGAAAATTAATTGTTTTATACCTGATTTTTATTGTTACGTGTGTAACCACAGGTCCCGGTGGCAAAACGGATTTTATAATGGTTTCTACACCGGAAGAAGTTGAAATCGGAAAACAGGTTGCTTCGGATGTGGAATCCAAGGAAAAAATACTAAAAAACTCAACTGTGCAGAGTTATGTCGATGGTGTGGGACAGAAAATTGTCAGGGTTTGCGATAGAACAGATATAGAGTATACGTTCAAGGTGATAGACAAAGACGAAATAAATGCTTTTGCATGTCCGGGAGGTTTTATTTACGTTTACACCGGATTACTTGAAATACTTGATAGTGAAGCCCAACTTGCTGCAGTTTTATCTCATGAGGTCAGTCATCTTGTAGCGAGACACTCTGTAAAAAAACTGCAAAATATATATGGTTATTCGATACTTGCTCAAATTGCTCTGGGTGACAAAGCACAAGGTGTCGCCGGGGAAATCACCAATGCGGCAGCAATGCTTGTACTTCAGGGATACAGCAGGGATAACGAATTTGAGGCGGACAGATACGGAATATTGTATACAAAGAACGCGGGTTATAACCCCCAGGGTATGATTCAAGTCTTTGAGAAATTTAAGAAAATGGAGGGCAATCCTCCGCCGGCAGTATTGGGTCTTCTTTCTTCTCATCCTCCTGCAGGAGACAGGATGGAGAGAGGTAAATCGGAAATAAGTAAGATTGGAGGAACTTCCTTACCTTATTACGCTGACAATTACAAAAAGATAAAATCTCAATTGTAAAGATATCCGCCACTCCCCAAAAATAATATCACACAGAGCCACAGAGAACACAGAAGAAAAAAACAACGAAACATATTTTAATTTGTTCAAACCCAACACACCCCAAAAGACAGGAACAACAAATAGCACAAATATCACGAATCACACCCCACATCCCATTTTTATTTCGTTTTTAACTTCCAAACTCCTAACTGAAATACTAAACCACAGAGTGCACAGAGAAAAAAAGAGTTATGGATTTTTAGTTTTGTATAAAAAAAACATTTGTGCTATTTGTGTGATTTGTTGTTTCTTTGTGCTCTTTGTGCACTCTGTGGTAAAGATGGGGGTTAGAGGTGATCTTTCGTCTTGACAAAGGCTGAAAGTTCATCTATTTTTGAAACAAATAGTATTGTTATGCGTCAAACATTATGAAAGGAAAAATTAGTAATTTGGAAATAAATATTAAGAAATTGAAGGAGAAGTCGGAGGATGAATTTGAAAGGTTTTTTAAGGTTTATCTCAATAGAATATACACAGTTGTTTACAGAATTGTCAGGAATCCGGCTACAGCAGAAGACCTTACTCAGGAGGTAATGATGAAGGTTTATAACAATATTCATAAATTCGAAGAACAATCACAACTTTCTTCCTGGGTTTTTCGGATTGCTTATAATCATGCTGTTTCTCATTTACGTCGTAATAAAGATACAGAATCGATAGAAGATTATGAGACACGTATAGAGGATGGTTCCGGGAAACATCTTGATAATCTTCAAAAGGAAGAGTTGTCCGATTACGTAAAGGAAAAACTAATGGAATTACCCGAAAATTACAGGGTAGCTTTAACTTTATATCATTTTAAAGAATTACCGTATGAGGAAATCGCCTATACGATGGGTATTAATATAGGAACTGTAAAAACTTATATTCATAGAGGAAGGAACGAATTGAAAATTTTATTGGGAGATTTTTTCGAGGAGTAAGTATGAAAAAAAATATAAATTTAGAAGAAATGTTGAATTATATAGCCATTGAAGAAGCACCGAAGGAATTAATTTACAAGTGGAAAGCGGAAGTACAATTGCAGAGAGGAAGGAAGAAATTTTATACTGTGTTGCTACGTCCTTCTGTGGTCTTTTCGCTCGTCCTTGCGGGATTCTGGTATTATTTTGCTGTGTTTAAGAAAGAGTTATTTGAATACTATTTATTGGATAAATTTAGTTCTTTTTTACAGCAAATAAGCCCGGTTGTAGCGTCTTCTGCGTCTTCTCTTGCTTCTTCTAACTATTACATTATTGGTGCAGGCATATTTTCTATGTTGCTTGCAGCTGTTTCTTTATTCTGGTTTTACCAGGGAAAGAAACCGAAATATTCGGTAATTCGGAATTGGTAAAATTGATATTGGTCATTTGTACGGTAAATAGTTAAAAGGTGAAGTTTTATCGTTTGCGAGCTTTAATCGAATTATTGGGAAATTAAATATCAAAAATTAAAAAGCAAAATGACAAATAAAAATGTAAAATAACTCTTTCTCACAACAAAATATTTACCCAAAAAAATACAGATTTTCTATTGCCCCCCAACAACCCGTTTTTTTAACAACAAATTGCACAAATTTCACAAATAAATTTAAGAATAATCATTTTTATTAATTATAGAAGATAAAATTTGTTTTTTGAAAAATATTCGTGCTATTCGTGTGATTCGTTGTTTCTATGTTTTTTTTAATTTATTTTTGAACTTTGATTTGTAATTTTCCATTTTGATATTTAATTTTTAAATTTTAGCTATTCTGTGACTATAATGTCGCTATGAGTTTTGTGAAATAATCAAATTTTATTTCTTTTGCGGATAGTACACGACACTGGAGTCTGTCAAAACAGAAATAAAGTTCTCTCCCCCCGTAGCTCTGTTTCCGCCGGAAATAGCGAGTATTGTATCGCTTAAAACAAGAGAATCATTAAATAACAAACACATATTTTTTTTGTAAACACAAAGATCCCTTACGCCGGGGATAAATTTTTTTCTGATAAATTTTCCGTCTCTTTTAAAAAAAAGAAGTGTATCCATACCGTAGAGATACAAAGAATCTTTGGAAAGAACGCATCGTTCCATTTTTTTCTTTGTTAAAGTTATTTTGGCTCCGGAGACTGTCTGGAATAAGTATGATTCTTCTCCTGCTATAAGTACACCTTTATCATCTGCTTCAATATCTATTCCTCCGACGTTGAGTGTTCCTAAAAGTTCACCCCACAAAGAATACTTCTGACTTTTAAATTCCGAAATTGAAGTAACCCAGATGGAGAAAGACGAAGATGAAATAGAGATGGGGGCAAACATTGAGTCGAGAGAAAATCGAACCGAACCACTAGTATCTTCGACGATTCTTTCTTCCGGAGAAAGGAGGAGAACCCTATTTTTTGAATCGATGGTAAGATCCGAATAAGTTGAGTAAAAGAGAAAGGATATAATAGAGAAAGTTCCAATCAACATTTGCTTTTCCTGCTTGCTTCGATTTTACGGATGACTTTCGCTGTAGCGAGAATCAGATAATCGCTAACCACATCTTCCTTTCCGAGTATCCCTGCACTACCGCACATTTATTTCAATATTTCTCCTGTTTTTATATGATGGCCGTTTATAAAAGATTTCGCGTCCGTTTTTTTCCTGTCCTGGAGCTGAACTTCCATTATTTCTATAACGCCTTCTCCACATTTTACAACAAGATTATTCTTAGCTCCGATTATTTCTCCCGGAGAACCTATATTTTCAGGATTTTTCAACTGTGTGGCTCTAAGAAGTTTAAGTTTTTGTTCTTTAAAAATACAGAATGCTCCTGGTCTGTATGAAAGTCCTCTTATTTTACCTTCGATGGAAGAAGATGTCTCTTTCCAGTTTATTCTACATTCCTCCTTTTTTATTTTCGGAGCATAACTGGCTTTGCCGCTATCCTGAGAAAAACTACGAATTTTTATTCCCTTTTCGATATCCTTTAGAACAGATAAAATAGGTTCAACTGCTTCGTTGAACAGGCGTTCTTCCAATTCTGTTCGTACCTCAAGAGGCTCAATCGGAACTTCTTTCATCCTTATTATATTGCCTGTGTCAATGCCCGTACCCATTAAAAAAATAGTGATGCCTGTTTTTTTCTCACCGTCAATCAAGGCTCGGGCTACCGGAGAAGCCCCCCTGTATTTGGGCAGAAGAGAAGGGTGGATATTCAAAGGATATTCTGCGATATTTATGATGTTTTCTTTTAATATTGCTCCGTAAGAAGCAAGGATAAAAGTATTAACGCCGGTTTCTTTGATTCTGTTTTCCATCTCCGGAGAATTTGGATTGTCTTCCTGGACGAAATTTAGAGACAGGTCAATAGCCATCTTTCCTACAGGTGTGGACGATTCCTTTTTACCTCTCCCCTTTTTTTTAGGTGCTTTTGTTATGATGAGAGGAACCTCTATACCCGAATTTACGAGAGCACCGAGAATGATAGTGGAGAGATGTGAACTTCCGAAAAATATTACCTTCATCAACTCTCTTTTCTTGAGTTTTTCTTTATCATGCCCTTTTCGAGCTCTAATTCGGTCTTTTCGTCTACCTTTATTTTAACGGTGAAATCTTTAATCTCGGTTATTTTTCCGTGAATCCCGCCCTGAGTAATGACCTTATCTCCTTTTTGTAAAGATTCGATCATTTCTCTGTGTTTTTTCTGCTGTACTTGCGAAGGTCTAATAAAAAGAAAATAAAAAATCGCAAAGATGAGTACCATAAATATCAGTGGCGAAATGCCACCCTGCCCGCCACAGGCCCCGGGAGGAGTCCCGCTTCCTCCGGTAGCTCCTCCAATCGATTCACAACCCTGCGCGATCAAGAAATTAATCATGTTAATCATCAAAACCTCCTTTAAATTTACTCAAGATTTCTTTCCTCCATTTGAAAAAAGTTCTATCTTCTATTTTTTCCCTTATCTTTTCCATCAATTCCATATAGAATGATATATTATGCAATGTTGCAAGGTATTTTGCAAGTAGTTCATCTGTGTTGAAAAGATGCCGGAGATAAGCTTTAGAATAATGGATGCAGGTCGGACATTTGCATTCTTTTGAAATAGGGTCCGGGTCATCTTTAAATTGCGAATTTTTCAGATTGATTTTGCCCTCCCAGGTGTAAAGACCGCCTGTTCTCGCATTTCTTGTAGGTATAACGCAGTCGAAAAGGTCCACACCTTCTCCCGCTGCCCACAAAATATCTTCGACTTTCCCTAAGCCCATTGTATATCTGGGTTTTCCTTCCGGCAATAAAGGAACCGTTGATTTGATTACTTCTTTTGTTTGGTCCGCATCTTCCCCGACCACCAGCCCGCCGATAGCATAACCGTCGAAATCGAGGTCTCCGAGTTCTCGGGCAGCTTCTTCTCTCAAATCGGTATAAGTTGAACCCTGTACTATTCCGAAAAGAAGACTCGAAGAACCAAGATTTTTGAAATGAGCAAGAGACCTCTCAGCCCATCTGTTGGTTCTTTCCATTGCTTCTTTAGCGTAACCCCTGCCAATGGGATAACCGACACACTCGTCAAGCGGCATCATGATATCCGACCCCAACACAACCTCTATGTCAATGACCTTTTCCGGAGTAAACCGGAGCGGCGAGCCGTCAATATGTGACGAAAAAAGAATCCCGTCTTCCTGTATCTTCATTTTTGTGGAAAGAGAATAAACCTGAAAGCCTCCCGAATCGGTGGCAATAGGGCCGTCCCAGCCGATAAAGGAATGCAAGCCTCCTAATTTTCGAATAAGTTCTTCCCCTGGTCTGATGTGCAGGTGGTAGGTGTTCGCAATAAAGATTTGGATACCCAGTTTTTTCATATCCCAACAGGGGAGGGTTTTGACGTCTCCCAGAGTGGCAACGGGCATAAAAGCAGGTGTGTATATGGTCCCGTGTTTTGTGGTAATTATGCCTGTTCGAGCACTCTTGTTTTTTGTTTTTATTTTGAAAGGGATATCATTCATAAGCCATTAAAAAAAAGCGGGCAACGGGATTTGAACCCGCGACCCCAAGCTTGGGAAGCTCGTACTCTACCAGCTGAGCTATGCCCGCTTAATGAAAAATATTAGGACATAATCAGAGAAAGTCAAGGGGATTCAAGGACATTAAATATTAAAAATCAAAAAGCAAAATATTATATTACGCTACCAGCTATCCGCCTTCCGCTAAACCCAACTCTATACACCATTTTTCAACATGTAGGAAATGTAGAACCTGTAGTTTTTTGTTTTTGATTCTATATGAACTACATGACCTACATGTGCAAATTTTTTTATTTTTTTTGCGGTTAGCCGTAAGCGGCAAGCCGAGAGCGACTTTTTGGCATTTGAATTTTATTAAGATTCTTCTTCTATTACTTTCCTGACAATTTCACAAAGCTCTTCGTATTGATAAGGTTTGCTAACAATAGCGTTAAAGCCATGTTTTTTATATTCGGACATCACGGGGTCTTCAGAATAACCGCTTGAGACTATTGCTTTTACCTTAGGATTTATTTCCCTTAATCTTTTTAACGTGTCCTCGCCACCCATTCCTCCCGGGATTGTCAAATCAAGAATGACAATATCGAAAGGTTTGCCTTTATTCAGTTCTTCTTTATATAAGCTTACAGCTTCATCTCCGTCGGTAGCGCCCTTAACTTCATATCCGAATAATTTTAAAGCTTTTACAGCTGCATTTCTCACGAAGGATTTGTCGTCCATTATAAGAATTTTACCCTTACCTTTAAATATTTCTCTCCTTTTATCCGCGCGGCCAATTGAAGTTTTGTCCGTAGCGTGTAGATAAATACAGAAGGAAGTTCCTTCACCTACCTTCGATTCAACTGTAACATGCCCTTCATGTCTTTTTATTATAGAGAAAACGGTAGAGAGCCCAAGTCCGCTTCCCTTTTGTTTCGTTGTAAAGAAAGGATCGAATATTTTGGATATAACTTCTTCTGGTATCCCTATCCCCTTATCCCGTATTTCTATCATTACGTACTTGCCGTCTTTAAGGGGTAAGTTTTTGGTTTTTTCCATATTGAGGTTTTCCCCTTTAACCGTTATTACCCCTCCTTCAGGCGTTGCCTGAATCGCATTTAAAATTAAGTTGTTGAAAACCTGAGTCAACTGTCCTCTGTCGGCTTTGACATTCCATAGATTCTCCGGTAAACTAAAGTTACATCTAACGTTAGAGCCGCTCGTTACAAAATTTGAGCAGCTTCTCATCAAATCTTCGATGTCTATATTCACTTTTACGGGAGCCCCTCCTTTTGAAAAAGTCAGAAGTTGCTGGGTCAGGCTCTTAGCACTCTGAGCCGCTTTTTCCGATTCCCGCAGTACGTCGTAAGCTTCATCCTTAGGGTCAAGATGTAGTTTTGCAAGGGATATGTTGCCAAGAATACCGGTAAGGAAATTATTGAAATCGTGAGCAATTCCGCCTGCGAGAATTCCAAGAGACTCAAGACGGTCTGCTTTTTCTCTCTCTTTTTCCATATCCTTGTATTCGGTAATATCTCTGATGATAACCATAAAGGATTCCAAACCCTGGTAAGTTATTTTTCTAACGGCAAACTCACAAAAACGAAGGCCTCCATCTTTGGTAATTATATTTGTTTCATAAACGTCGGGTATTTCCTCTCCTTTTTCTCTTCTACGTTCTATTTCTCTCACTATGTTTCGGTCATCCTCGCCGATTATTTTCCAGATTTCCATGTTGTAAAGTTCTTTTTTATTGTAATGCAGTATATCGCAGAGGCGGTCATTAACGAAAAGGAATTTATCTGCTCTAAAGATACAGATGCCATCCTTGCTGTTTTCTACAAGGATTCTGTATTTTTCCTCTGATTCCTTTAATGTTTCTTCTGCTTCTATCTCTTTTGTAACCTCTTTTACCACTCCCACGATTCCATATATATCACCCTCGGGATTTCTTAAGGGCAGATACATCTCGGAGGTGAAAATCTTTTTTCTATCTTCTGATCCGTATGGGATTCTCTCTCTTTTTGTTACCTCACCCCTCATAGCCTGCTCCATCATTTTATCAACTTTAGTCGTTTTTAAATTGGGGAAAATTTCCCAGGGTACTTTACCGCTGTTTAACACCTTATCTCTGGAAACTTTTGATATTTTTTCCATTGAACTATTCCAGTAAGTAAAATGGAAGTTTCTATCTAAAACCAGAATACCGTCTTCCATAGATTCTAAAGCATTCGATAGAAGTTCTTCTTCTCTACGTAGTTCTTCTTCTGTTTTTTTGAGTTTTGTGATATCTCGTGAAATACCGATAAGGCCAATAACGTTACCTTCTTTATCGTAACGGGGAACCTTTGAATAGGAAATCCAGCGAATTTTACCGTCAGGATTTAAAGTTTTTTCTTCTTGGTCTAATAAAGGATTCACATTGTTCATTATGTTTTGTTCTTCTTCAAAATACTTTTCTGCGATTCCTTCCTCGAGAAAGGAGAAATCACTTTTACCTACCATTTCTTCTTTCGCAACTGAAAACTTCTTTGCTTTTGACTCGCTAACTTCCAAAAAACGGCAATCGGTATCTTTAAAAAATATCTCATCGGGAGTGAGCTCTAAAAGAGAATCCAACAAGTTTTTTCGGAAAACGAGTTCATCTCTCGCTTTTCTTTCTTCGGATATATCCATCAGAGAACCCATATAACCATAGAGTTTTCCGTTCTTATCTAAAAGTGGCATAATTTTCATCTGACAGAAAAATACCGAACCGTCCTTCTTTATATTTAAATGCTCCTTTGAATATATCTTGCCTACGGAAACTTCTTCAAAAATATCTCTCTGAATTTTTTCGGAATCCGGCTCTGCAATTAAAAATGTAAGTGTCTTTCCTTTGATTTCGGAAAAGGGATAGCCGAATAACTCTTTTGTCGCTTCATTCGTATAATCAATGTGCATTTCGGTATCCATGCGGATAATCGCGTCCGAAGACTGTTCTATCAGGTCGTTCAATCTGGCTATTTCCTTTTGAGCTTTCTTCACTTCGGTTATATCTCTTACCAGAAATATAGCGATATCTTCATCGCTTTTAGCGACTCTTGCCTCCCAGTCTCTCATTTCTCCTTTAACCGGAAGCCTATATTCGAAACTGACAGTTTCGTTATTCTTGATTGCTTTTTTTATACTCTCCATACTCCGCAAAGCTATACCCTTCGGAAGCAATTCTTGTAGATTTTTATTTATAAACTCGTCAGGCTTTGCATATAGTACATCTTTATCTGTGGCATAGTAGGAAATGAAAGTTCCGTCTTTTTTGACCTGGAATAACAGGTCAGGTAGTGCGGAAAGAATTGCCCGGTTCTTTGCTTCACTTTCCTTTAGTTGTTCCTCCGTTTTTTTTTGCAGTGTTACATCTCTTGAAGTACCTAAAGTCCCGATTATATTTCCTTTTTCGTCAAACCTCGGAATTTTTGTTGTCGAAACCCAGGTTATTCTCCCGTCGGAATGAGTTTCCTTTTCCACTTTACCTTCGATAGGCTTACCCGTTTTCATTACATTCTGTTCATCTTTATAAGCTGGCTCTGCATGTTCTTTAGTAAAATAATCGAAATCCGTTTTACCTATCATATCTTCTGGACTTCCGGTACCGAGCCATTCAGCCAGGGATTTGCTAACAGCAGTAAAACGACTTTTTTTATCTTTAAAGTAAATATGGTCAGGTGTATTATTGAGTAGGGCGGTAAGCAGATTGCTTTTGAAAATGACTTCTTCTCCGAGTTCGGCAACTCTTTCTTTGAGCTTTTCCTCCAATGTTTTCTTTTCCGTAATATCTCTTGAAATACCTAAAGTCCCGATTATATTTCCTTTTTCGTCATAGCGGGGAACCTTGGTTGCCAAAGTCCATTCTTCTTTGCCACCAGTTCTTGTTACTTTTTGTTCTTTTTCGATTATCTTTTTACCCTTTTCGAGTATTTGTTTTTCGTCTTTCAGCATCTCTTTTGCTTGGTCTTTAGGAAAGAAGTCGAAATCCGTTTTACCGATGAAGAACTTTTCGTCTTTACCGGCTTTCATAGCTTTAGCTTTGTTGACTATTATAAATCTGGAATTTCTGTCTTTGAAGTAAATCGGGTCAGGGAGATTTTCCAGAAGCGAATCCAGCAGACCGCACTTGGAAAGCAAATCTTCTTCTTTCTTTTTGTATACGGTGATGTCTTCGATAAAGACTAAAAAACCGATAAACTTGCCGTTATCGTCGTATTTCGGAGAAAAATCAAATAGGATAAGTTTCTTTTTCCCATGACCTATGGAGATTTCTAACTCGGATACATTATTTGTTTCTTTTTTCCATTTTTTTATTATTTTGAAGGTTTCGGGGCTTATAAACTCTTTTAAATTCCTGCCCACCAGTTTACCCATTTTGATACCAAAAAGACCATCGCAAGCTCGATTCGAGGAAATAAAATTTCCTTTCGGGTCTAAAAAACAACCTGCTGTATTTATTTCTTTGATTGTTGAGAACAAATCAAAAGCTTTATCCGGAAATTTACGGTTGTTCTTTTTCTTTTTTTTAGTCATTTTTATTTGACCCTTCAGCAAATAAAATAATTGTTAAGTTCATTATTGCCGATATTTGTGTAAACCTAATATTGACAAAGATAAGCAATAAAATCTCCTTATAAGCAACTTACTCTTAAGGGAAATTTTGTCAAGGGTGTTTGTCGCTGGCTTTGATGGTTGCCAATTGACTAATTGCCCGCCTAACGGTTTAACGGCCTAACGATTGGTTTACTTGACATATTCAAATCACATAATTATAATGTATTATGACGAATCCAAAATTGGCTAAAAAACTTAATCTTATTGATATTTTCTGTGTTGCTTCCGGTGCGATGATAAGCTCCGGAATTTTTATTTTGCCCGGGCTTGCCCATGCAAGGGCAGGACCAGCAGTAATTATGTCTTATTTTTTAGCGGGGCTCCTTGCTTTAACCGGTGTGTTTTCTCAGGCAGAACTTGTATCGGCTATGCCGAAAGCCGGGGGGACATATTTTTATGTTACCCGTAGTATGGGACCGGCGGTTGGAACTGTTGACGGTCTTTTGACGTGGTTTTCTTTGTGTCTGAAAAGCTCCTTTGCTCTGGTTGGTATGGCTGCATTTACAAGCATTTTGTTTGATTTTAACATACACCTCATTGCCATAAGCCTGTGTGTAATATTCGTAGCCATAAATATAATAGGAATCAAAGAAGCAGGTAGAATTCAAATTGCTCTGGTTGTTTTTTTGATTGGTCTGATGATTCTTTATGTGATTCTCGGCATCCCAAACATAAAAGTTGAGTACTTTAAAGATTTTGCTTCTAAAGGGATACCGGCGGTCTTTTCCACAGCGGGTTTTGTTTTCGTTTCATTCGGAGGTGTGCTGAAGATAGCAAGTATCGCAGAGGAAGTGAAAGATCCGGATAGGGTGATACCTTTAGGAATGATACTTTCTCTTGTAACGGTGGGGGCTCTTTATATGCTGGTTGTTTTTGTGACCTCAGGAGTGCTTGGGGCCTCGTCTTTAGATAATTCTATGACGCCGCTTTCTGATGGGGCGCTGGTTTTTATGGGAGAATGGGGTAGGATTCTTTTGAGTGTTGCCGCGATTCTTGCCTTTATTACTACGGCAAATGCAGGTATTATGGCGGCTTCAAGATATCCGCTTGCATTGAGTCGTGATGGTCTTTTGCCGGGTATATTTCAACAAATAAACAGAAAATTCCAGACACCACATATGGCTATTCTTTTTACAGGAACGGTGATGATATTGTCTCTATTTTTTACAATAGATATACTTGTAGAAGCTGCCTCGACTGTTCTTATAATGACTTATCTTTTTTCCTGTATTGCCGTAATAGTTATGAGGCAAAGTGGAGTTCAAAATTATAGACCCCGCTTTAAGAGTCCTCTTTATCCTTTTATACAGACAGTAGGTATGTTGGGTTGCGGTTTTTTGCTTTTCGAAATGGGAATGGAAGTTTTGATGATTGTTCTCGTTCTGGTATCATTAGCTATTCTTACGTACTTAATTTATGGGAGATTAAGAGTAAAAGAGGAATATGCTTTGTTGTACTTAATCGAAAGAATTACAGCTAAAGAATTGACATCGCACTCACTTGAGGATGAGTTGAAGGGAATCATTAGAGAGAGGGACGAAATTCAGAAGGACCGTTTCGATGAATTGGTTGAAAAATGCAGGGTGCTGGATATTAAAGAAAAAATAGAGATAAAGAAATTTTTCGAGTTAGTTGCAAAGGAACTTTCTCTGTCTTTTGATATACCACCTGAAAAGCTTTACCGGCTTCTTATGGAAAGGGAAAAAGAGAGCCCAACCGCTATAAATCCTGATATAGCAATACCTCATATAATAATAAAAGGCGAAAAGCACTTCGATATTCTTCTTGCAAGGTGTAAAGAAGGTATAAATTTCGGAACAGATACTCCTGAAATTAAGGCGGTTTTTGTCCTTGTGGGGACGCGAGACGAAAGAAATTTCCACCTTAGAGCCCTTGCTTCTATAGCGCAGATTATAAGCGAAAGAGATTTCATGGTGAGATGGATGAGGGCAAAAAATATAGAAAACTTGAGAGATATAGTACTCCTCGGAGAACGCAAGAGACTCACATAATACAGAATATTAAATATTAAAAAGCAAAAATCAAAATGACAGATAAAAATTCACAATTAACTCTTTCTTACAACAAAATATTTAACCGAAAAAATGGGTTTTCCATTGCTCCCAACACCACATTTTTTCAACAACAAATAGCACCCCGATACAGTCATCCTTCCTTACGGGGCAGGCAAATTACACAAATAAATTAAGAATAATATTTTTTATTAATGTAAGAAACAAAGTCTTTTTTTAATATTAGTGTTATTCGTGTAATTCGTTGTTTCTATTTTTTCATTCATTTTTGAATTTTGGTCTGTAATTTTACATTTTTATATTCGATTTTTGCATTTCGCTGTTATATAATCACAGATTTAATTTTTATTTCGGAGTGTATATCTGTGTTCATCCGTGGTTATCGTATGCCTATTATGCTCTTGACTGTGCTCTTGACATTTTCTTTGCCTCCTGTATATTTACGAACGTACCGGGCCTATAGCTCAGTTGGTTAGAGCGTTCGCCTGATAAGCGAGAGGTGAGTGGTTCGATTCCACTTAGGCCCATTTTTTTTGTGGGGGTGTAGCTCAATTGGTAGAGCACCTGCCTTGCACGCAGGAGGTCAGCGGTTCGACTCCGCTCACCTCCATATTTAGGAGCCATATGAACCCGATTTTAAAAATAATTATCTTTTCTCTTCTTCCCGTATCTGAACTTAGAGGTAGTATTCCTTTGGGTCTCGCATATGGTCTTCCTTTAACTATCGTTTTTCCGATTGCCGTTGTCTCAAACGTTTGCGTTTTCCCTATTTTTTATTTTTTTCTCGCTTTCATTCATAAATTATTGATGAAATTGGAATTATACAGAAGGACTTTTGATTTTTTTGTTGAAAGAACAAGCATGAAGATTGGACCGAAACTGGAAAAATACGGATATCTTGGGTTGACTTTGTTTGTGGCTATTCCGTTTCCGGCTACAGGTGCATATACCGGTACTCTCGGCGCATGGTTTTTTAAACTTAAAAAGAGAAAGTCTTTTTTAGCGGTACTTTTAGGAGTCGTTATTGCGGGAGTAGTAGTGAGTATTGTTTCGGTTTTCGGAATACACTTGTTCGATTTTTTCATAAAGAAAAACTTGTAGATATAGCCACGAAAACACGAAGACACAAAGAAAAAATATTTAACCACGAAACAAACGAAAAACACTAAACCCAACCACGCAACCCGTATTTTATTGTTTTTATTTAACCCGAAACCCGAAACTATCTACTATTCTCTGTATACTGTATGTTGCTATATTAATTCAAGTTAACAGCCAACTACTAAGAGCTAAATTCAATGTTGACATTCGAAATTTTATTGATATAATTTTGCTTATGAAAAGATTTATTTCTTTTATATTATCACTTTTTTTTATACCTTTTAGTTTGTTCTCCGTTTATCTTTCCTTTGAGACTATCGGAGAATATGAAGGAGATGCCGTTTATACTAAAGTGAAAGTCATTGGCAGGTATGGTTTCCTGGTCGCCGGGAAAAGAGGCATTCATATCTTTGATATTTCCAGACCGCATTCGCCGAAAAAGATTTCCGAGATAGAGTCGATGGGGTGCAGTTACTCGCTTGACGTAAAGGACTTCAAGTTGTTTGTCGCCGACGGGACGGGAGGAATTAGAATATTCGATATACGGGATAAAAAAAATCCCAAACAGATTTCTTTTATACCGACAAATCGCTCTTCTCTCGACTTAAAAGTATCGGGCGATTATTGTTATGTAGCTGAGGGAGAGGGAGGTTTACGTATAATTGATATCTCGAAGCCCTTTTTCCCGCAGGAAATATCGAATTGGAAATCCGATTATGTAAAGTCAGTTGAAATTGTGGACGAATATGCTTATCTTGCTGCCCAAAAGGGTATATTGATTTTACAGATTTCGAAACCTGATTCTCTTGGTGAACCTTTATGGATTAATGTTATCGATTCTGTCGGTAAAGTTGTTACTGATGGTCGCTTTATATTTGCTTCTTCAGATAGGAAAGGGCTACTTGTTTCGGACGTATCGAATATTGAGCATCCTTTAGTACAACAAATGCCAGGCATTTACATAGGTACCGGAGATATTTTCGTTTCAGGTTTTTATCTTTATATCGTTCAAAAAAATCTGGTAGAGGTCTTTAATATATTGATTCCTTTTAATCCAAAACTTGAAGGAACAGCTGTTTTTCCCGGAGAAGTATCCGGTATATATGTTGGCGGCAATTTGCTTTATGTGGCATGCGGTTTTGATGGTTTTAAAATTGTAAGAATCGAAGAATAATACGGTTAACTAAAATGCAAAAATCAAATGTCGATAAATTGCTCTCGGCGTACCGCTTACGGCTAACCGCACTATAAAAAACATAAAATCCTATGTGGGTTGCAACAAAATCAGTTAGATATTCTTATAAAAAATTTTTACAAAAGTCTTGTTAGCTAAACACTTGCGAAAGTGATACCTTTATATATATTGGGGTTACAATGGATTTTGATTTTATTGTGGTAGGAGCAGGTCCAATAGGTTCATATCTGGCAAAGTCACTCGTAGAAGAGGGTTATTCTGTAGGTGTTTTTGAAAGGAAAAAAGAAATTGGAAAAGGGGTAATCTGTAGCGGTATTATCGGTAAAGAACCTTACAAAAGCTTCAATTTACCCATAAAAGCAATCATACGGGGTATTTCCTCCCTTAAAGTTTTTTCGCCGTCGCTAATTGAGCTTGAGCATTCGGAAGAAGAGCCTTTTGCATATATTGCGGACAGGAGAATATTCGACAAAGAACTATTTGGAGAAGCGTCGAGAGCGGGAGTCGAGAGTTTTTTGGGAAGTAAAGTATTGGACATCTTGAAAGAAAAAGATAGAATTTCGGTAAAATATTTACAGGAAGGTAGAGAATTACAAAAAAGCGCGAGATGTATTATTATTGCTTCCGGTGCCGATTTCTCTCTTCACCGAAAAACAGGTATCTCCGTGCCAGGCAACTTACTATGGGGAAATAAGGTAGAAGCGAGCGGAGGGAACGGTGATAGTTCTGTGGAAGTTTATATTTTGAATAAACCGGATTTAAGTTCTTTCGGCTGGATAATTCCTTTAAATGGTCATACCCAAATGGGAGTGCTTTCGGAGAGCAGTAGTCAGGAATCACTCCATAATCTTATATCCAAGAGTAATGGTAGATTTACCGTCGATATCGATAAGGTCGAAAAAGCTCCCATTGCTTGCGGTAATTCAAAGAGAATATTCGGTGGAAGGATAATCGCAGTAGGTGAGGCTGCAGGCCAGGTTAAAACAACAACCGGAGGAGGAATCTACTACGGCTTGATTGGAGCTTCCATAGCGAAGGAAATTCTTGTTAAGGCAGCTAAAGCGAATGATTTTTCCGCGAAGTTTCTCAGCCAGTATGAAAGTATCTGGAAAAGCAGAATGGGGGGCGAGATAAAAAACGGAATTATTGTTCGGAACTTAGCATCAAAAATGACTTCCCAAATGGTTGATAATTTTTTTGAATTCTTAAGCAAAAATCCATCGATAAAGGGAGAGTTAGAAGGAAGATTTCGCTTTGATTATCACAAAGATATTATTAAGACCGGAGTTAAATTTCTCATTGATAAGATGCCCGGTAAATTATTTTCGTTTGGTACTACTATTAAGTAGATAATAACGCTATTAACTCTTTTTCGTAAAGATTAAATTCTTTAGTTTTTCTAATTGTTTTTTGTTAAATTAAATATCAAAAATCAAAAAGCAAAATGGTAAATTACGCTATCAGCTATTCGCCATCCGCTTTCCGCTAAACCCAACCCCACACACCATTTTTTAACATGTAGAAAATGTAGAACCTGTAGTTTTTTGTTTTTAATTCTATATGGACCACATGACCTACATGTGTAATTTTTTTTGTTTTTTTCTGCGGTTAGCCGTAAGCGGTGAGCCGAGAGCGATTTTTGACTTTCCATTTTGATTTTTGAATTCAGCAGCGAATATTCTTTAAATTTATCTTGTATGCCTCCTTTTTGAATATTAGTTATATACTTTTATTTCAATCAAAATTTTTGCGATGTCAGCCTCTTTGGAAGATTTGACGTCAATCGAAAGCCCCCTGCCTTCCATATATTTTTTCGCGTTTTTCAAAGTTGTTTTGATGTTTTCCGGTAAATCGCTTTTCACGACTGCTTCTACCGCTTTGTCACCAAAAATAAAACTAAGTTTGAAATAACCTTCGACAGGAACAAAAAAGAAAAGATTGCGTTTTTTCAGGAGTGTTTTTAGAAGCCAGCCGGATCTTACATTATAAAATTTCCAATCTTCGATTACTTTTCCGTACTCCGATGAGATATGTTTTTTGATTTCTTCCCAGAGATTATATGTTTTGCCCAGTGCAACTTTTAGCATTTTATCCGTAGGTTTTTTGTTTTTATCATCGAATATACTGGCTGACATTTTTCCTCCTTAAACAAAATGTTTATTATGAGGCATTATAACATTTTTTTTATTTTTTCAAAGGTGTTTTTAGCTGGTAGTGAGTAGGGAGCAGTTAGAAGTTAAGAAATATAAAACATTCGTGTAATTTGTGCTATTTGTTGTTTAACAAAGCTTTTTGCTGTTAGCTGAAAAACGGAAATTAAAAACTTTGTGTTCTTTGTGAGCTTTGTGTGAGAATTTTTTTTGTATTGTGAGTTGGGTTTTTAAGTAATATTATTTTTTTCTCTGTGTTCTCTGTGCTCTCTGTGCTATCTGTGTGAGATTCATTTGGGTGTGGTGTGGTTTTGTGGTTTAAACAGTCCTTGACAAATCGGAGATTTAGGTCTAAAATGAAAAGGCCGTAAAAATTTTTATCGGAGGTATGATATGGATAAATCGGCAGCTTTATTCGAGAAAATTAAAGAAAATAAGGTAATAGCTATTTTGGCTCCAAAGAACACTTCCGACTGCGTGAAGGCTTATGAAGTATTGCATCCACTCGGAGTCACTCTGGAGATTGTTTTCCGTTCAGAGATTGCATTCTCCGGTATAGGAGCCGTGCTTGATAAATATCCGGATGCGCTCATACTTGCCGGAACAGTTATGACCGAAAAAATAGCGGAACATGCCATCCGGCAGGGCGTTGCCGGTATAATATCCGCCGACTACATTCCCGAGGTGGTGGAAGTTTGCGTCAAGAACGATATAATGTGTGTTCCCGGCGGGTTGGGTGATGCGGGCAAACAGCTTGTCAGGAAAGCGGAATTGTATGGCTGCGAATTTTTAGAATTGAGAGAAAAATATCCTTACCAGTGGGTATATAAACTTTTTCCGACAGTTACGGAGACAAGTTCGTTTTTTGAAGTTGCAAAAGCGTGGAAAGGACCTTACAAGGGGTTAACTGTATTTTATACAGGTGGTGTCTCTGCGGCAAATCTCGCTGATATTCTGAAAAGTGACCCTGATGGAATATTTTGCGGTACTGCTTTGACGAAAGAAATCGACAATCCGAAAAAGATGGAAGAAGAAGCAAAAAAATGGCTCTCAATCGTGCATCCAATAATTTAATCAACCACAGAGGACACAGAGAGGAAAAACACACTGAGAACACAGAGATTTTATTTGTTGTTTTTTTACTCAATGATTTAGCAAGTCGGTAGTTGGAAGTTAGTAGTTGGTGTTTAAAAACTCAGAAAAACTACAAGTACTACATGTCCTACATGTAAAAAATTTTGGGGTTGTGGGGGATGTCTTAAACCAAAAAAATCCTGTTTATCCTGTTAATCCTGTCTGAATTTTTGTTCTTAGCGGTTTTACAGCAATTTTTTTTCAATAACGAATAACTTTTTTCTTGACAAATCCGGAATTAAGGTTATTTTTTTTAAATAATTTAAAAAATAAAATAAAAAGGAGCGGATGATGTTAAAAAATAAATACCGTTTACAGTTAAAACAAAAGATTAAATGGTCTGAGTTCTTTGGTGTCGCCTTCGTACTTTTCTGTATGATTTTTGTTTCGTTTTCTCTTTATGCAAAGCCTTCAGGCGGTCCCTACGGTCCGGTTCGCCAGAGGTATGATTTGCCGAAGGTAAAAGGTAAGATCTACTATGTCGCGCCCGATGGAAAGGCGGCGAATGACGGTGAGACGCTTGCCAGGCCGACAACACTTGAAAAAGCTATAGAGAAAGTGGTAACAGGTGATGCAATCGTTTTGCGCGGAGGTACTTACCGTACGGGTGAATTAATTTTGAACCAGGGAATTACAATGCAGCCCTATTTGGATGAAAAACCGGTTCTAAAAGGCACTTATGTCGCGACCAAGTGGCAGGACCTGTGGGGCGGATTATGGAAAACTTCCTGGACCCGTTTATTCCCTTCCAAACCTGATGATTGGTGGTGGCGTGATTGGGCTGGCAGAACAACACCGCTCCATCGTTTCAACAATGATATGGTGTTCGTTGATGGGAAATTTTTACAATCGGCTGGCTGGATAGACGAGGTTGACGAGAATTCGTATTTTATCGATTATGATACGAAAGAAGTTTATATTGGTACCGACCCGAAAGACCGTCTGGTGGAAATCACGGCTTTTAAAGGCGCTATTTACAGGACAACGGGAGATTGTCACGGCAAAACCTCGGACCGGAAAGGACCTGTAATCCGCGGAATCACTTTTACCCAGTATGCTAAGGACGGAATTTTTGTTGAAGGAATATTCCCTGAGGGTTTGTCCGATGAATCCAATCACGGAAAAGAAGTTATAGGGACGACTTTAGAACACTGTGAAATTTCCAACTGCTCACGGGTGGCTGCTAGACTCAGAGGAGATAGTCTGGTGCTGCGACATTGTAAGATTAGCAATACCAGCACGGAAGGCATTTACATCGAGGCCTCGAACGATGTTCTTCTGGAAAAGAACATCTTTACGAAGAACAATATCGAGAGGATTACTGGATATTACCCCTCTGCGGTTAAGATTTTTAATCAATCTTACCGTGTTACGTGCCGGGATAATCTGGTTATAGACCTTCCGTATTCGAACGGTATCTGGTATGATGTAGGCAATGTTGACGGTGTTTTTGTCGATAACTGGGTCCAGGATGTAGGCATCAGGAACAGGGAATTTTCAAGAGAACAATTCTGGCCAAGCGATAATGGATTCTTCTTCGAGATTTCGAAAGGAGCGATTTGCGCCGGAAACGTTTTCGTAAATTGCGACCAGGGTATTTTTGTTCTGAATAGTTCAAATGTTCAAATGTACAACAATACATTAGTAAACAGTACAGTAACCATCGGCAGGACTCCAAGGAGTCCCGAGACCGACCCTGTCTTCGGCTGGCATTCGAGTACAGGTCCGGGCGTTGAGAAACGGGACGGACATGTGTTTGTCAATAATCTTCTCGCAGGAGATGAAAAATATGGCAGACCGTTTTTTGTTACTTTTCAGACGCCATCATTGTGTAAAAAGCTCAGTAAGCCTCAGTTTAGTAAGCTTGATAATAACGTGTATGTTCGAACCCCGGGAACCAAGTCGGGAACATTGATGTTGTGGAGTCCGGCGAAGAATAAGGAATGTCAGTTGGAATTTGAATCACTGGAAGGTTTACGGAAAATCCATCCGAATTTTTCTGCCAACAGTCTGTATTTAAGCGATTATGACGGACCTTTATTTAAGGGCCGTGAAGTGGGTAATTGGGAGCTTTTGGAAGGATTTCCGGGAACAAAAGCGGCATCCAGACTTCCGCCTGAGATAATGAAACTTCTCGGAATTTCCGAAGAGGATGCTCCGTTTGTAGGTGCTTTCCCCCTGCTTCGGTGAGACTTTAAGTTTTAAATTGCTTATTTAATAAATTTTATCGTAAAGGGATACTGGTACTTTTTTCCCTGATGTGTTCTTGCTGTTGCTATTATAACTAACACAATATCGGCTACGCCGATAATAATAAGCAAAGGGATACCGATCAAAGCAAAACAGAGCAGACCGGCAACAGCCGCATAAATAGTCATTGAAATTTGGAAATTCATTGATTCTTTTCCTTGTTCGTCCACGAAAGCAAACTCATCTTTTTTAACAAGCCAGATAATTAGAGGAGCGATTATATGTCCTAAAGGTACGCCGAGGAACAGCGAAAGAGCGGACAAATGACAGAACATAGCCCAGGTGTTGGCTTGTTTGATTTTTTCTTTTGTCATCGATTTACCTCCCTTGAGTTTTTTAACTTTTGTTTCCGGCATAATTCATATTAATCGCAAAGATATTTCTGTCAAGAATTGGATTTCCGAAAAAGAAATTCATAGCCATGAGTCGAAAAAAGACGGATGACCGCAGACCGAATACAACCACGAACCAGGAGCTGCGAACCACGAACCAACTTCCAACTACTCTCTATTTTCTATTCACTATATCCTATCCGCTAAGCCGACTCATGGTTCGCAACTGGGGACTCGCGACTCGGTCGATTATTCAACCGACCCGCAGTATGCCTAATTCAGGTTTTTGGTTATTGTATACTTCTTTATATCGTCTGAATTTTTTATTTATTAATTTCATTTTTACCTCCGTTTGTTTACAAAGTTAGACGCAGATTTATCGGATATGTTTCAGGTTTATTTTGGTCGCAGATAAATACAGATTTTGTACCGTTAGACTGTTAGTCGGTTAGTCCGTTGGTCTATTTTTTTTACACGAAACCCGAAACTCCATTTTGCCACGAAGGCACCAAGGCATGAAGATTTAATATCGTTAGGACGTTAGGTAGCCAATTAGTTATTAGTAAATTGGTAAATTAGTCAATTAGTGAAAAATTTGTAAACTAATTCACCGATATACTGATCTTAACCAGGATCCAACGAACCAACTACTTGTTATTCTCTGGTCTCCGGTACCTGGTATCTGGTATCTAAACTATGACTGGTATCCGGTATCCAATTTTGACTGGTGATATGGTTCGTCTAAAACCCTAAAGAAAGTCTGGCAAACGGTCCAGAAAAAGTTTCGCCCGCGTAAATGTTATGATTATATCCCAGTCCGACATTAAATATAGAAAACGCGTAATTCAAAGAAGCCGAAAAATTATGAAAGTTAAGCGAACCGTACGACGAGTTTATGGTATAGAAATCCAGCATATAATTACCGGGAAGGCTAATCTGTAAATCAGCCCCATAGGAAAGTCGGGCTTCCTCGAGGGGTTCGATATAAAAAGCCCCTAAAAAAGGCGTTAGAGTAATATTATACACCGGATAAGAAATGCCCCCGTTTATCGAGTAAATAGTCAGAGTTTCGTCGCTTGAAAAGATATTTTGATAAAAACAATTGAAATGTAAATAATAAAGATTTCCGGAAATTTTTGCCGTAGCTCCGTAAGTATCTCTGATATCCTTACCCAGATAGGCAGCCTCGACTGAAGAATTAAGTGATGCGATTTTTCTCGGATGGTTATCCGTGTCTATCGAGCTGTAAACATCGACGTCTGAATCATTTGTATAAGTATAATCGGTATATTCTACAGTGGTTACGGGAACGGAAATTCCATTATAAAAATACCCGTATCCCCCTAAAAAGTTCAAATCATCATTATATATATGCTTTTCCTTATAATATCCTTTATTATGCACATAATCATATTCATGGTTATTTCTATCATCTTGCTTATAAACATGGTCATTCTTATCCTTATCTTTATTCTTATCGTTATCTTTCTCTTTTTTCTTTTCTTCCTTCTTTTCTACGACTTTCTCTTCTGTTTTTTTCTGCTCCTTTACAATCTTCTCTTTAACTATTTCAATACGGCTCTTTTCTTCAGGGGATTCTTCTTTCTTATTTTTTTCTTTTTCTTTCTCTTTCTCCTTTGTTTCGACTTTCTCTTCTACTTTTTCCTTCTCCTTTGTAATCTTCTCTTTGATTTCTTGAATAAAACTCTTTTCTTCGGTGGATTCCCCCTCTACGAACAATGGAAAGAAAGATAATAATGTGACCAGAATTACGAGATTTAAATTATTTTTCATTTTATCCTCCTTTATAAAATAAGACCCTGTGAACTCACTATCGGTTTCATTAATTAGCTACGAAGGCACCAAGACACGGAGATTTAATATTGTTAGATCGTTAGGTAGCCAATTTGTTATTAGTAAATTGGTAAATTAGTCAATTAGTGAAAAATTTGTAAACTGATTTACTGATACACTGATTCGAAGAATCTATTGACACTTTTCAAAGAAGGTTTGACCCTATTTATGCGTTTATGCATGTTAATCAATATATATTGAATTTCAATCCGATTATAATTCTGGGGTGCATATCCATGTTGGCAGTAGTTTCTCCGTCATATTTAGAAAGATAACACATTAGAAAATTATCAAGTTCTGCAGAACATCCTATCCTGTTTGAAAAATACCAATCAACACCTAATCCGGCAATTGTATAAAGGTAGTAAGAAGACCCCTCATAATCGCTGGCTCCATGATAATAAGTATGTAGCCTCAAAAAAATATAAGGTGTAACGTTGTTGTGTGGAAAGTATAGTAACCCTCTTATACCGCCATACAGGGAATAATTAATCGAAAATTCTTCGTAGGCGAAATCCAGCGTCCCAAATTTAACTCTGAAACCGAAATGGGCTGAGGGATTCAGGGTTAGATTCAAATCGTATCGTTTATACCATTCGGGATAATCCGGGGATACATTAGATAAAGAAATCTCAACTTTTGGCCTTGAGTACAAAGGTACAGTCAGCATCAAGAACAAGAGTGTAGAAATAACCGGAACGATAATTTTAAAATTTTCGAATTTATTCTTCTTGTCATTCATTTTTTACCCCCTTTTAAAGGTTTGTTCTATAATTATACAAAGTGCTTCTTTTTGCAAGGCAATTATAATCGTTTTTTCTATTTCGGTAAAATAAAATTATAAAATTTTGGTACGCAGGTTTACTAAAATGAATTCCCACAGGGAGGCACAGAGATAGGATGATTTTTTGTCTTCGGTTAGCGGTCAGCTTTTGTTGTTTACTAATTTACCAATTGACTGATTCACTAATTCCTGATTCGTAGAATCGCTGAGATTCAAAGAACAAGATGTGACCCCTTCACTTTCTCTAGGGTCAGAAACCGCTCTCGGTTTACCGCCTACGGCTCACCGCTTTAACACCCTACATCTCCCTATTTTTCTTCTAAATTTTTTTAGCGGGAAGAGAAAGGCGGTTAGCGGGCAGCATAATATATCCGTGTTTATCCGCGGCTAATTATATTGCTATTTATTTTGAAACTATCTCAGTATGACGAGTTTCTTTGTGTCTGCGGATTTTCCTGCCTCAATTCGATAGAAGTAGACCCCGGTTGGTAAGTCTTTCGATTCAAAAATAACCCTGTGCTCACCTGTGTTTACTTCTTTGTTTAATAATGTTGCAACTTCATTGCCGAGCAGATCAAAGACTTTTAGCGTCACCTTCTCCCGATGCAGCGCTAAAAAACAGATAGTTGTTGCAGCATTGAATGGATTGGGATAATTTTGCTTCAAGACGAAATTTTTGACAACATCTGGGTTGTCATTATCATCGACGCCGGTCGCCGGGTCCATTGGATGTTCTACGAAAAAATCCCAGACTGAATCGGTGGCTGAAACAG
>CAZGBM010000005.1:0-46839 GCA_964523975.1 uncultured bacterium
TATAGAATCCAGGTGTCTCAGTACGAAATTGAGAAATACCTACCGATATTATAAAAATGTATATTAACCACAAAGAGCACAAAGTAGCATATGATTAAAAAGAAAGAAGAAAAAACAACAAAATGCTCTCTGCGACTCTGTGTGAGAATAAGAATTAAAAATGAATAACGGGTTTCCGGAAAAGCAGGGATTATACGACTCGAAGAACGAGCATGATTCATGCGGCGTTGGTTTTGTCTGCAACATCAAAGGAGAAAAATCCAACGATATTGTTAAAAAAGGTCTAAAAATCCTCCGCCGTCTTTCTCATCGCGGAGCTGCCGGAGCCGACCCAAAGACCGGAGACGGAGCAGGCATACTAATACAGCTACCGCATGAATTTCTTTCCAAAGTCACGGAAAAAGAAAAAATGGATTTACCTTCTCCCGGGAAGTACGGAACCGGAATTGTTTTTCTGCCTCAAGATGCGCGTGAACGTTCGTTCTGCAAAGAAGTTCTTACAAAAGCAATAGAAGAAGAAAAACAATTATTCCTCGGGTGGAGAAAAATACCTGTAGATAATTCAAACATAGGGACTTCCGCTAAAGGATATCAACCTTCAATTGAACAGATTTTTATCCGGAAAAATCCCAATCTTCCTTCAAAAGACAGTAAAGATGGACTCGATTTCGAACGAGCACTGTATATTATAAGAAAAAGAACCGAAAACATCATAAACTCGTCGGATATAAAACAAAAATCTTTCTTTTATATCACCAATATATCGAGCAGAACAATTTCCTATAAAGGTCTTTTGATGGCAAATCAAGTGGAAGATTTCTACCTTGATTTGAAGGACGAATCCGTAAAAAGCGCCATCGCTATGGTTCATTCTCGCTATAGCACGAATACATTCCCAACCTGGGACTTGTCGCAGCCTTTCAGGTTTCTTGCCCATAACGGCGAAATAAATACACTAAGGGGAAACATAAACTGGATGAAGGCACGCGAAGGTCTTCTCCGGAGTCCTTTATTCGGAAAAGACATAGAAAAGATAAAACCAGTTATAGACGCATCAAAAAGCGATTCGGCAATAATCGACAACATATTCGAACTTTTGGTATTATCCGGACGCTCCCTCCCCCATGCAATGATGATGTTGATTCCGGCAGCCTGGGAAAATAATAATCTGATGGATAAAAAATTAAAGGACTTTTACAAGTACCATGCCTGCATTTCCGAACCCTGGGATGGACCTGCTGCAATAGCTTTTACTGACGGCACCCGTGTCGGTGCGATACTTGACCGAAATGGTTTACGTCCTGCCCGTTACCTCATTACTAAAGACGAAAAGGTAGTAATGGCTTCCGAAGTCGGAGTCCTGGATATAAAAGGCAAGGACATACTGGAATCAGGAAGACTCGAACCGGGGAAAATATTTTTCATAGATACGGAAAAAGGTGAAATAATTCAGGACGAAAAAATAAAAAACGAATTATCAAATAAAAGACCCTATGGCTCATGGCTGAATGAACATTTACTACAATTCGATTCAATAAAATCCGGCAAAAAAAAGAAAAAAAACTTTGATTGTAAAAAAGAAGATTTACTATCCTGTTTGAAAGCATCCGGTTATACGAGAGAAAACTTAAAATTCATCTTTAAACCAATGGTTCTGGAAGGAAAAGAACCAATAGGCGGAATGGGCAATGACCACCCTCATGCTATACTGTCAAAACAGCCACAACTGATTTTCAACTATTTCAAACAGCTCTTTGCTCAGGTCACCAATCCTCCAATAGATTCGATCAGAGAGAAAATAGTTATGAGCAACATAGGTTTTCTCGGTCCAAAGGGAAATATCCTGGAGGAAACTCCGACTCACGCTCACAAGCTAGAACTAAAACAACCCATACTTACGAATGAAGAATTCAAAAAATTAAAAAACATAAACATAAACGGATTTACAACTAAAAATATATCTTTACTTTTTAACCCCGACGACGAAAGAAATTTTATAAGGGCTTTAGAAAGAATAACAAAAGAAGCAAAAGAATCTGCTGAAAGCGGATATTCTTTTATACTTCTAAGCGATAAAGGAATAAACGAAAAAAACGCAACTATACCTTCACTTATAGCAACCGGAGCAGTCCATCACTTTCTCATTAACAATGAACTACGAACCCAGGTGAATATACTGGTTGAATGTGCAGACGCAAAAGAAGTTCAACATTTTGCTCTCCTTTTAGGATACGGAGCAGACTGTATCAATCCATATCTTGCTTTTGAAACAATAAAATATTTAACGAAGGAAGGCGAGATTGAAATCGATACAAACGACGCAATTGACAATTACAAAAAAGCTGTCAATAAAGGAATACTTAAAATATTATCGAAGATGGGAATATCAACTCTTCAAAGCTACAGAGGCGCTCAAATATTCGAAGCACTGGGACTTGGCAAAGAGGTAATCGATAAATGTTTTACTGGTACCACGTCACGTATCGAAGGTGCCGACCTATTGACTATCGCCAAAGAAACAATCCTGAGACATAAAGAAGCTTTCCCCGATTCTTCTACGGAGCAAAAATATCTACCTTCCGGCGGTTTTTTTCAGTGGAAAAAAGACGGTGAATATCATCTCTGGAATCCCGAGAGCATTGCTTACCTGCAGGACTCAACGCGTAGAGGAAATTACAAGGAATATAAAAAATTCGCTCAAATTATAAATAACCAGACTGAAAACCCGACAACTCTGCGAAGTCTACTCAAATTCAATTCGAATCTAACTTCCATCCCAATAGAAAAAGTGGAGCCGATTTCGAAAATAGTAAAGAGGTTTGCAATAGGAGCAATGAGTTTCGGGTCCATAAGCAAAGAAACCCATGAAACAATAGCAATGGCTATGAACAAACTCGGAGGTATGTCCAACACCGGCGAAGGGGGTGAAGACCCCTCCCGCTTCAAAAGACTTTCAAACGGAGCTTCATTCCGAAGTAAAGTAAAACAGGTTGCCTCGGGTCGTTTTGGTGTAACGACAAACTATCTTGTTCACGCCGATGAAATACAGATAAAAATAGCTCAGGGTGCAAAACCCGGCGAAGGCGGACACCTGCCCGGACATAAAGTCAGCGAAATAATAGCAAAAACCCGTCATACCACACCCGGAGTAACCCTCATATCTCCCCCACCTCACCACGATATTTACTCCATTGAAGATTTAAACCAGCTGATTTTTGACCTAAGAAATGTAAATCCCAGGGCAAGAATCAGTGTAAAACTCGTATCCGAAGTCGGAGTCGGCACTGTGGCAGCAGGTGTTGCAAAAGGTCACGCAGATATGATTCTAATTTCAGGAGGAGACGGCGGCACAGGAGCATCACCCTTAAGCTCGATACACCACGCCGGATTACCCTGGGAACTTGGGCTTTCCGAAACACACCAAACCCTTGTGCTGAACAATTTAAGAAGCAGAGTACGTCTGCAAACCGACGGACAGATTCGCACCGGAAGAGATATAGCAATTGCGGCAATACTGGGTGCGGAGGAATACGGTTTTGGAACAGCCGCTTTAGTAGTTCTCGGATGCGTAATGCTCCGTCACTGCAACCTCGGAAACTGCTCCGTGGGTGTTGCAACTCAAAATGAGATTCTCCGCAAAAGATTCAACGGAAAGGTAGAATATCTTGTAAATTATTTCAACTTTGTGGCAGAAGAACTGCGTGAAATTATGGCCAATCTCGGAATAAAAAAGATTGAAGAAATGATAGGAAAAACCGAACTTTTAGAAGTAAACGAAAAAATACTCAATTGGAAATCCAAAAATATCGATTTAAGCAACATCTTATACAAACCGGAAGCTAAAGATAATACGGGAATTTTTTATTCTAAGCCCGAAAAACATGATTTGGATGATATTTTAGATACTCAACTGATAGACCTTTCAAAAAATGCTATTTTAAAAGAAGAAAAAATAATACAAAATGTCAACATAAATAACACTAATCGCACGGTCGGAGCACGGCTAAGCGGTGAAGTATGCTATGTATACGGAGAAAGAGGCCTTCCGGACGATACAATTCATTTTAAATTCAAAGGATATGCAGGTCAAAGTTTCGGAGCTTTTCTTGCAAAAGGAATAACTTTTGAGCTGGAAGGGATGGCAAACGATTATGTCGGCAAAGGACTTTTCGGAGGAAAGATAATAATTTATCCGGATAAAAAAACAACTTACAAATCGGAAGAAAATATTATCATCGGAAACACGTCCTTTTACGGAGCCACCAGCGGCGAAGCATACATCAGAGGTATTGCAGGAGAACGATTCTGTATCAGAAATTCAGGTCTGAACGCAGTCGTGGAGGGAGTTGGTGACCATGGATGCGAATATATGACAGGCGGAAGAGTTATAATAATAGGAAGAACCGGTCGTAACTTTGCCGCAGGAATGTCCGGAGGCATAGCTTACGTCTACGATATAAATGGAGATTTCAAATCCAGATGCAATCTCGAGATGGCAAAAATAAAAGAGATAAATGAACACGATTCCGGCACAATGAAAAATCTGTTAACGAATCATTATAAATACACCGAAAGCAAAAAAGTAAAAGAAATTCTACATGACTTCGATAATGCTATTAAAAATTTCATCAAGGTAATTCCCCTTGAATATGAACATATATTAGAAACAGAAAAAAAGGAAAACCTGAAGGAATGGGTCGAATCGATAATCGAATAAAAAGGGTTAAAAATGGGTAAAATAAATGGATTTCTTGAGATACATAAGGAAAATACAGAACTAAGACCGGTAGAGGAGAGAATAAAAGATTATAAAGATATCTCCATCCCGCGAAAAGATGATATATCGAAGGAGCAGGCTTCGCGTTGCATGGATTGCGGAACTCCCTTCTGTCACTGGGGTTGTCCCATTGGAAATTATATTCCCGAATGGAATGATTTTATGTTTAACAATCAATGGGAAAAAGCTTACGAACTACTTTCCGCAACAAATAACTTTCCTGAGATAACCGGAAGAATATGTCCTGCTCCTTGTGAGCATTCATGTGTTTTATCTATAAACGACGACGCAATTACGATCAGAGAAAACGAACTTGCCATAATCGAACACGCGTTCAAATCGGGATTTATTAAAGCAAACTCACCTCTGAAAAGAATAGGTGAAAAAATCGCAATTGTAGGTTCCGGTCCTGCAGGGCTTTCTACTGCCGACCAGCTAAATAAAGCCGGGCATCGGGTAACGGTCTTCGAAAGAGATAAGAAAATCGGAGGAATCCTGCGATACGGTATTCCAGATTTCAAATTAGAAAAAAATATTCTCGACCGCCGATTAAAATTAATGGAAAAAGAAAATATAAAATTTAAAGTAAATACATTCGTCGGAATCGATATAACTGTAGAAAAACTACAAAAAGATTTTGACGCAATTTGTCTTGCCTCGGGTTCGAGAGTTCCGAGAGATTTAAAAATAAAAAGCAGAGAACTAGAAGGAATACACTTTGCGATGGATTATCTAATTCAATCGAATAAGAGAGTATGGGGCGAAAAAATCGATTCAAAACAACTTATAGACGCAAAAGATAAAGAGGTTATCGTTATCGGCGGAGGCGATACGGGAGCGGATTGTGTTGGTGTTGCAAAGAGACAGGGTGCAAAAAGTATAATCCAGATAGAAATCCTCCCAAAACCTTCCGACTGTAGAACGGAAAACCAGCCCTGGCCTTACTATCCCTCAATACTTAAAAATTCAAGCAGTCACGAAGAAGGTTGTAAGCGTCACTGGTCGGTTTTGACAAAAAGATTTATCGGCGAAAACGGGAAAGTAAAAAAATTACAATGCTCTAAGGTAGAATTCTCAAAAACAAATGATAAAAGTTGTCCAATAATGAAGGAAATACCGGAAAGCGAATTCGAAATCAATGCGGATTTAGTAATTCTGGCCCTGGGCTTCCTGCATACAGAACATAAAGGACTGGTAGAAGACCTGAATCTTGAACTGACTGATATCGGCAATATCAAGACAGATAATAACTTTATGACTTCAAAAGAAGGAATCTTCTGTGCAGGTGATATGCACCGGGGGCAATCTCTCGTTGTATGGGCGATATCCGAAGGCAGAAAAGCAGCATATAATATTGACAGGTACCTAACAGGTAAATCAAATCTACCGGTTCTATAAAGAAAGGAAAAGATCAAAGTAAATGTGCGGTATAGTAGGGATAATTGGCAAAAAAGAGGTAATCGGTGATATTTTTGATTCACTGCTTATAATACAGCACAGAGGACAGGATGCCGCTGGCATAGTAACTTACTCGGATAAATTCAACATTAAAAAAGCAGAAGGATTAGTAAGAGATGTGTTCAAAAAAGAAGAACTCAATTATCTTAGAGGCAACATTGGTATTGGACACGTAAGATATCCTACACTTGGAGGAATGGGTATAGAAAACGCCCAACCCTTCATTTCTAATACTCCATACGGAATAGCCTTTGCCTTTAACGGCAATATAATTAATTTTAATTTACTAAAAGAAAAATTAGAAAAAGAGAGCAGAAGGATAATTGTTTCAACCTCTGACGCGGAACTACTTTTAAGCCTCCTCTGTGAAGAAATGAATAAAAAACCGATATTCTCTCCCGATTTTCTTTTTGAGGCAATCGAAGGTCTCTTTGAAAAAGTTAAAGGAAGCTATTCTGTAGTCGCTCTGATTAAAGATAAAGGTATCCTTGCTTTCAGAGATCCTTACGGTATCAAACCTCTTATATTTGGCACCAAGGAAAATAATTTCAGTGTGGGTTCCGAAAGTGTTGTCCTCGAATCGCTTGGCTACCAAATTGAGCGTGATGTACTACCAGGCGAAGCTATTTTTTTTAGCACAGAAGGTAAATTATATACAAGAAAAATCTCCGAAGAGAAACATTGTCCCTGTATTTTCGAATATGTATATTTCGCGAGACCCGACTCAATCATCGACGGCATATCTGTTTACAAGGCAAGACTAAATCTCGGAAAAAATCTCGCGAAAGAAATAGAGAAAAAAGAAATCGATATCGATATAGTTGTCCCAGTACCTGATACATCAAGACCAGTCGCAACATCCCTTGCCGAAGAACTAAACTTAAAATGCAGAGAAGGATTAATGAAAAATCGTTATATCGGGAGAACCTTTATAATGCCGCATCAGAGTAAAAGGGAAGAATTGATCAGGATGAAACTTTCGCCTGTAAAGGAGATTATAAAAGGTAAAAAAATACTCCTCGTTGATGATTCCATTGTAAGGGGTACAACATCAGGAAAAATAGTACAATTAATCAGGGACGCAGGTGCGAAAGAAGTTCATTTTGCTTCTTCAAGTCCGCCTCTAAAATTTCCCTGTTATTACGGCATAGATATGCAAACAAAAGGAGAATTTATAGCCTCCAAAAAATCCGTAGAAAAAGTCAGAGAAATAATAGGAGTAGATTCTCTCACTTATCAATCCGTAAATGGACTCATAGAAGCGGTATCAACCGACAAAATTAAAAATTTCTGCACTGCTTGTTTTACCGGCGAGTATCCGATTCGTGCAAATGCGGAAGAAATATGTAGAATCGAAGCAAGTAGAAGATGTAAAAGCTAATCCAGTAAAACCATCGGGAAAAATAATTTATTTTAACTACTTTTCCCTCCTCTGTTTTAACCAGCCAACAACATAACGAACCAACAAAAGATTAACTCGCAATGCTATTTTTCTTCCTATCATCTGAGACCCGATCTCTAAATATTGCCACAAAGATACTAAGATATAAAATCTTTACGGATGGATGGATGGGTGAATGAGTAAATGGGTAAACGAGATATAGATTAAATGATTCGAAGAATCAAAAAGACAAACAATATAAATAACACGAATATAGAAAATATTAACAGTAGTTTAGAATTACCGGATACGAATTTCTGGTCTAGGAATTTTAAAAGGGATAGACAACGGAAAACTCAAAACACGAAATAGGTGAGTTCCGTAGGCTCTGTAGCAAAATAATTTTTTGAATTTTTATTTGCCATTTTCCATTTTTATATTTGATTTTTATATTTTAAAGCGTGAAACATTACCATTGACAACTTCGTCTTGAATTATATACTTTACTATGAAAATCGAGTCGCCTTTTTTCATACTAGGGTTGTTTCTTATAATTACAGGAATTTTAATTATATTATTTACAAAAATTCCGTTTCTTTTCAATTTACCGGGTAATATCGTAATCGAAAGAAAAAACTTTACATTTCATCTCCCTTTAACTTTTAGTATCCTGATTTCTATAATTCTAACGTTGATTCTAAATCTATTTTTCATCAAAAGATAGAGGTAAAACGTGAAAAGAGACTCTCTCGTTATAATACCAACCTATAATGAGAACGACAATATCGCCTCGATAATAAAAGAAGTCCTAAATAAGGGGCATGAATTTGAGGTCTTGATTGTGGATGACGGTTCGCCTGACGGTACCGGTAAAAGCGTTAAACAAATCCAGAAAAAAGAACCGAATAAAAAGAACAAAAGAGTTCATCTGGTTGAACGAGAGAAAAAAATGGGGTTAGGAAGTGCTTATCTAACTGGTTTCAAGTGGGCATTGGAAAGAAATTACGATTTTATTTTCGAAATGGATGCCGACTTCTCTCATGACCCTTCCAATCTAACGAAATTAAGAAAAACTCTCATTGAAGAGAACGTTGACCTTGTGATTGGCTCGAGGTACAAGCAGGGCGTTAATGTAGTAAACTGGCCGATTTCAAGACTGATTCTAAGTTACCTGGCAAATATTTTCGCAAAGAAAATAACAGGTGTTCCCCTCTCCGACTTAACAAGCGGATTTAAAGGAATAAAAAGAACTGTCCTCGAGAATCTTGATTTCGAAAAAATCGATGCGGAAGGGTATGGATTCCAGATAGAAATCCATTTTTATAGTTACTGGAATGGCTTCAAAATCAAAGAAATTCCTATTGTTTTCGTCGAACGCCAAACGGGAAGTTCTAAAATGTCCAAAAAAATTATCTGGGAAGCATTCTGGCTCGTATGGAAGCTGGGTTTACGTAGATTGACTAAAAGAATATGACTCTTACAATCGGTATTGTAAATTACAACACTAAAGAAGATTTAAAAAACTGTATAAAATCAATACAGCTGAATCCCCCAAAATGCAATTATCAAATTATTATTGTCGATAACGATTCAAAAGACGGAAGTAAAAAGCAGTTAAAACATCTTGAGAAAGAAAATATCAAATGCATAGCAAATAACAAAAACATGGGCTTTGGGAGAGCGTGCAATCAAATCGCAAAAATGCAAAATTCTTCCTATATTCTATTTTTAAATCCTGACGTTGAAATTAGTAAAAATTCAATAGATAAACTCATAAAGTTCCTGAAAAATAATGAACAAGCAGGTATAGCTACGGGAAAATTGCTTTTCCCTGATGGCTCGTTCCAGCTTTCCTGCAGAAAATTCCCAACTATTCTAAGAGTTCTTTTCGGAAGAGAATCTTTAATACGAAATCTCTTCCCCAATAATATTATATCAAAGGAATATTTAATGTCGGAATTAGACTACAGTAAAATTCGATTTCCCGACTGCGTAAGAGGCGCCGTAATGCTCTTCAGATCTGATGTCTTCAAAAAAATAGGAGGTTTTGACGAGAAGTTTTTTTTATACTTCGAAGATACGGATATCTGTTTACGTCTCAGAAAAAAAGATTATGAAATAGCATATCTCCCGGAAGCGGTCTTTTATCACAAATTAGGGTCAAGCACCAAGAAAGAAAAATTAAGGACAAAAATCAGCATTAATATATCTATGTTTCATTATATAAAAAAACATATGAATTATAATTTTCTACTTCTTTCTTTTTTTTTCACCGCTCTCCTTGTAAGGCTTGCTTTTATTATGATGTTCTTTTCTATAAGATATGAGGAAAAATGATCCAGGAAAAAAAACACTTTATAAAATTCACGATAACATTATTTGACATCATTATTTTAATACTCACCTATTGGCTTGCGGTAATTATAAGGGCAAAATTATCCTCACCGGCAGGCGAAATGACAGAATGGTATCTCCCTTATTATATCAAAATTTTCCCGATATTTTTATTTACTTTCTCTATCATAATATTCTTCAACAATTCGACTTTGCAGAAATTTCCCGTAGACAAATACAATTTCTATTTCAGAACCACCCTTTCGTTTATAATTGCCATGGCTATATATATAGTAATACTTTATTATTTTAAATTATTCAACCAGAGCCGAACCGCTCTCTTAATCTTTGGCACACTTTCGCTAACTCTAATGATATTAAATAGAGAAGTGATATCAAAAAGCAAGAAAAATTCAATAAAAACAATTGTACTCGGAAAAGAAAAGGACGCAAAAGAGATTGAAGATCTGTTTTCGCTTCATGATTTTTTCGGAATTAAAATTATAAAGGTCTTTAACAAAGTCCCACCAAATTTTACGGAAATTTTGCATAAAGAACCAATCGAATGGGTTATAATTACCGAAAAAAAGCACAAAAAACATATAAAAAAATTTGCAAACCTTGGTTTAACAATTTCCTATTATTTAAAAGAAGCATTTGATAACATACCTGGTTTTGCTTCTCTCGAAAACTCCTTAAATTCACCGATAATTACCTTTCATCCCACTCCACCTAACTACGCCCAGCTCTTTATCAAATATACATCGGACAGAATACTGGCTGCCATGGCAATATTATTTCTATTACCAATATTTATTATTATTGCCATTTTAATAAAATCAACCTCGCGGGGAGCAATAATTTACAAGCACCCAAGAGTGGGTTTAAACGGGAAAATGTTTTCTATGCTCAAATTCAGAACTATGTTTAAAAACGCCGACGAGATAAAAGAAAGTCTTTATTCCTTGAACAAAATGGATAAAGTAGTGTTTAAAATGAAAGACGACCCGAGAATCACAAAAACCGGAAAATTTCTCCGACGCTTCAGTCTCGATGAATTACCTCAATTATTTAATGTCTTAAAAGGAGATATGTCACTGGTTGGACCCAGACCTCCTCTCCTTGAAGAAGTTACCAAATATGAAGATTGGCAAAGAAAAAGGCTATCGATGAAAACAGGACTAACCTGCCTCTGGCTTATACGAGGTCGTTCCGATTTGAAATTTGAGGAATGGATGAAATTCGATCTGGAATACATAAATAACTGGTCATTAAGTCTGGACTTTTTCATTCTTTTAAAAACAATCCCTGTCCTTATATCAGGAAGAGGTGCTTACTGAATTTTTTAATTCTACTATTATTATTTAAAACTTCCACAAATGAACAATTAAATAAAACAAGAAATTTTTATCAATTACCCCTTTTAATCGAACCTGCTTTTGTAGAAAAAGGAGAAGCATATTTGAATCTTTCCGTAATTGATATAAGACTTAACGAATTGCAAAGAGCTTTAAATGAAGCGAAAAAAGCTGCATACTACGACAGAAAAAGCGAAGCTACTTACCTTGAAGGGGTTATTCATTATCTTAAAGGCGATATGGAAAAAGCTACCTTAAAATTTAAGAAAATCAACAAATGGCAGTATACTTGTTTTTTAGAGAATCTTTATAGTTTTTCTCCGGAAAAAACAATGACAACAAAAGCTTATTTTCCTTTTTCCGATTCTCTTAGTTTTTATTTTATCTTTTATGAAAAAGATACCTTAAAAATTTTAGAAAGAATTGAAAACTCATCTTTACCTCTCTGGCAAAACTTTCTCGGAAGAGGTTATATCTGCTACAAAAGAGGTAAGTATAGAAGAGCACTAAATTATTTTAACGAATCTTATAAAATCAGACCTACCACATATACAGGTATTTATATTATATCTACCCTATTTCAGCTTTCGGAACTCGATAGTTTGATATCTTTTCAGGAGAGAAACCATATAACAAATCCCCTTACAAATTATCTTAAAGGAGAAGCTTATTACAAAAAAGGAGAAACGGAAAAAGCCATGCAAATTTTCCTTTCCGACACAAGTTCCCAATATAAAGCCCATGCTATTTTCGGAGCCGGATGGAGCAAATATCGTCTGGCAAAATATTCTGAAAGTGCTGAGTTATTTGAAAAATTTCTCGAAATTTACGAAGAGAGAGGATTAAAACAATACGCTCTGTATAGGCTCGCAAGAGCCTTATTAAAACAGGGGAAAATTGAAAGCCTCGAATACTTTAAAACATTGGTAACGGAATATCCGAACTCGCCACTTAAAGACGACGCTTATCTTCTTCTCGGCAAAATCAATTTTCTACTTAACAATCACGACGAGGCAATCAAATGGTTAAATTTGTTACTAAATGAATGCCCTTCTTCTTTGTGGGTACCAAGCGCTTACAACTTTCTTGGAGAAATTTTTACAAGCAATGAAGATTTTAAAACAGCTTTGGATTACTACAAAAAAATATTATCACTCAACGAAGTACCTGCGGATTTGCTTGATGAAGCAAGATACAAAATCGAAGAAATTAAATTGAAAAAAGGCGAATATTCTACAAATATATACATGTATAAAGTGTTCACAAATAAATACCCCAAAAGTCCGAGAACCCCTTTACTACTTCTAAAAATAGGTGAATATTATCAAGCAGCAAACAGATATGATTTAGCCATTCAATTTAACAATAAAGTTTTAATAAATTATCCTGAATCCGAAGAAGCGACCGAGTCTTTATTAAATCTCGTAAAAATATACCAGAAAATGGGTGATAGAACCACTGTTATTGCTCTTCTAAAAAATGGACTGCGGGAAAGACCGGAATTAAGCAACGAGTTAAATCTTAAACTCGGGGAAATTTATTACGAAAGTGGAGACCCTAAAAAAGCAATCGAATATTACAAAGAAGTCAACTCAAATACTCTTAAACCATATACCCTATATCAAATAAGTTTAATTTATCAAGAATTAGGACTTCTCAAAGAGACTCGAATCCCTCTTGAAAATATTATAGAAAATTTCCCGAAATCGGATTACATAGACGAAGCTTATCTACTTCTCGCTAAAACTTACATGCAAGACGGCTCATTAAAAAGAGCAATTGAGGTCCTGGATAAAGGCTTGAAAAATCTTGGAAATAAAGAGATTTGGACTTTGCTTTCCTTTAAAGCCGACATCTATTGCGAGATTAATGACGAAGAAGCTCTCGATTTATATTTAGAAAGTGCCAATGGCACTTCCGATAATAAGAACAAAATTGAAACTTTAGAAAAAGGAAGAGAATGCGCAATGAGACTCAACAAATATGAAAAAGCCGAGCTTTTCGAAAATTTAATAAATAAATTGAAATCTCCGGAAGAATAAAAGATAAAAATATTGCAAAGTCACTGTTTAATTGCCACAAAGGCACTAAGATACAAAACCCCACCCACAACTAATTTATTTTTTGTTTTAATTTAAGCAATTAAAGATTATAAGAATCGTTTCTTTATTTGTGCCTTGGTGACTTGGTGGCTAATGTCTATTCTACCAGATCTGATAATTTTTTTACTATTTTATCCAACGAAGGAACATCGAAAAATTCTTTTCCGGAAATCAAATTAGCTACTGATTGGTACATTTGAGAAACGGTTGTCTTTAATTTTTTAGGTAAAAGTTCGGGTTCAACCTTCACAAGAGATTTCCAATCTTTCGCATTCTTATCTTTTGCTTTTTTAACCTGCTTATACCATTTGGATTTCCTGTAGTATTTACGTAATATTTCCTTGCTTAAAGCAATTTCATTAAAAAGAAAGCGACATTCATCAAGCGTTCCCAGCGCATCAACCACCATAATAAAACCCCTATTATCCATTGCAAATTCAAGTTTCCCATCCTGATTAATAATGCCTGCTTTTTCTGTCTCCTCGGTAATAATATTACTTACGTTTGAAAGCATACTTTTTATTTCTTCAATCTGATCGGAATCTAAATTAGATATTTCTCTTGCTTCGTCCCAGGATAAATATCTATCAGTCTCTTCTAATTTTGTAGATACATCTAAAATAGGTTCTTGCAAAGGAACATTGGGTATTATTTCATATTTGTATTTAATCTCTCCCTTATTATATCTTTCCCAGAAAGAAGAACCCTCGGGTACAGAATTTCTATAAATGCATTCCATCGGAATAAGAAAATTCCTTGAAACATCTTTAAAGACAGAGTAATCGTATTTACCATTTTTTATTTCAGGTTTAATTACACGAACAAGTTTAACTTTAATAGTATTAAAAGGTTTATCAACTTTATTAAAATCAAGTGTTTCCCCTTCGACAATAACTCCAACATAATGACTGGGGATACCTCGTTTTTTTAAAATCTCAAAGAAATGGGAAGTAATTATTGCCAGAGAAGAACCTTTATTAGTAATATGATCCGGCATTTCACCCCAATCAAAAACCGAGTACCTATCAGAAAATTCAAAAAATCCAGATCCTAATTCATCATCTGTTGGTTTTTCAATAACCGTAAGATCTTTTACACTACCCATTTATTTTTTTATCCTCCTCCTCTATCTTTTGCTTATAAGACTCTTGATATTTGAATATCTTTTCTTGTAAAACATTATCATTAAGCCCAAGTATTTTAACAGAGGCGAGCGCTGCTTGCTCGGAGCCAAGCACAACTAAAGGAGCGACTCCACTTGGCATCCTGAGACTCGAAAAAATATCCATACCCCCGTATTTATCGGAGTAAGGGGGTGCTGCAATCACGGGTTTGGTTGTATTGGCATCCACAAATCCACTCAAAGCATTGCTTCTACCGGCAATTGTAATATAAACAACTTCCTTATCTTTATTCTCTTCCAATATTTTAAGAACTTTATCCGGCGTTTTATGTGCCGAGGCAACTCTTAATTCACACGGAATTCCAAACTTTTTAATAACTCTTTGCACATCCTCTGCAAAGTCCAGATCCGTAGATGAACCCATAATAATCAAGATTTTAGCCATAATTATTCTTTAGTCCCTCCTCCAGGAATTAATAATCTAGATTTTGTTTTATCTTTAATTTCTTTTTTCTTCGGAGTTAAAAGTCCGGATCTACTTTCTTCAAAGTCTTCACCGGAAATATTTTTAAACTTAGGTTTCTCTATAGTTTCAGCGTCATTTACCTCGACTTTCTTCGGCAAAAACTCGTACAGGAAATTCCAAACTCTACTATTATCGACAAGAGGTCTATTAAGGGTACTTCTTATAAAAACAGACAGAAAGAAAACATTCGCATCCAGCGGGAGACCCCGGTATAAAAATTGAAGTACCATCAGAGCCGCTTCTCCTTTTTCATTATCTTTGTATTTTTCAGCATATATCTTGAGTTTTTCTTTAATTATTGAAAGGAGAGCAGGTGTTAACGTTCTTTTAAGCCCTTCTCTAATAAATTCCTTACTATCTTTTATCTCGCCTTCCGCAACTTCTTTTAAAAATTCATCCAATTCTCTGGTTTTAACCTTTACTTTACGAAATTCGTCTTCGTAAGGCAAATTAATCATCAACGCGCTCAAACGATAAAAACGTTCTTCCGAAACTTTCACTTTTTCTTTAGTTTTCATACTCTACATTATAAAGTATTGGTAATTTTTGTCAAGGAACAAAGATGAACTTAGCCACGAAGGCACCAAGGCTCCAAGAAACAAGAAAAGTTTTTTATTAAATTTAGAATTCTTAGTATCTTTGAGTCTTTGTGGCATAAAATCACCGTACAACAACGAATTTGCCTTTATGAATTACTTTACCTTCGCTGGTTACAAAATATTGATACAAACCAGAAGACAGATTAACATCAATAGGATAATCCGTCCATTCCAAAGGCACATTATACTCTCCTTTTAAATTACCAATTATGTCGTAAATTAGAATATTCTTTCCTCCAAGATCTCTCGCCGAAAAATACAAACGATCATGTCTCTGGTAATTAAAGGGATTAGGGTAAACATTGACTTGACCTGAATCCGGGTAATTAAAGTTAAGCTTAAATTCATATAAACCGTTATAAGTCACGACAAACAATCTATCTTTATTAATGAAATGGAGCGGAGAAATAACATCTTTCAAACTAAAAGGCTGCAAGCTTTGTAATTCCTGTGGTAATGACTCCCATATTCCTTCGGGTGAGAGATAACCCAATCCCGATTCGCTATTATAACCCCAAATTCCTCCCTGAAAATCAACAGCGAGACCATCAAATCTTCTGGAAGCGTATTCTCTCTCAACATTTTCTCCCGAAATATAAACAAGCTTATCCTCCAGACCTGCCCAGATATTTCCATCAAGGTCTGAAGCCATCGAAAGTGTACTTGAACCGAGATTTCCTATTACTTCTCTAATCGAACCATCGTCTCGCAAAATATGGATGCCCGCACCCCCGATAGAGGGGGAATTTCCGCAGTAAATCCCTTCTCTTCCTTCAGCAAAGACTCTCTTCCATATAACTCTAGGATGAGTATAAACTGTCCATTCAAGAGAATCCTCACTTACCCGGTGCATTCTTAACACCCAGTTGTCTAACGCGCCAATCCATAAATCATCATTGCTATCAACCAGCATACCGGAAATAGTTCTTGCAGATATAGGGAGTGAAATAGGCTCAGGCATCGTGTCGTTTTCTGTATCCCAGCAGAACAAAACCGGTTCCTCTACCCAGTCCCAGAAACCAAAATATATCCTGCCTTGAGAATCGGATTCCATATTAAAGAAATATCCATTTACAGGAAAAGGCCAGGTGTTTCCCCTGTTAAGAGTTTCCCATCCGTTTCCATCATATACGGAAAGTCTTCTACTATACTTAGAACACACATAAATTTTCCCGTCAGGAGTCTGAGTCAAGTCGGTAACCAGATTTGAGGCAAGCCCGGGAGGAAAGATATAATCCGACGAACCTTCATACATAAGTCCATTTCCCCTGACGGCTGAAACTATTAAATTATTCGGAGAAACTCTAACAAATCCCCGCACATCTCCCCCATGTATCATCTGCCAATCACCTTCATACCTGTAAAGACCTCTCTTGGTACCTATATAAATCTCTTCCTCAAACTCTCCAATGGCCCACACTGTATCATCAGAAAAAACCGCTGAATCACCTGTAATTTCCTTACAACCCGAACTTCCTCCAGCCCAGATTGAATTACCAGATACTAAAAGAGAATAAACGTTCCCGTAATTATCGATTAATACGGTATCTTTGAAATTAGAATCGGCTTTAAAAACCCCTCTGCTCGTTCCAAGTAAATAGCAGGTATCAAGAGGCAAAATTTCAAAAACCTGAAAATTATAATCTATATGTTGAACTACCCCCCCCAAATTTCCAAAATTATTCAAATTGAACCATTGAACACCGTGTTGTCCTCCAAGTATGACCTTATTCTTGTCCAATTTAATACAATATGGGTCAGTGTCCTGCGTAAAGTAAAGAGGATTAAAGCTCTGAAAATTTATCCTTCTAAGTTCTTTATCGAATATTGTAATTCCGCCCTTTGAAAGAACAAAAACCGAATCTCCTCGAACAAAAACGTCTTTTGTTTGATTACTTTCAAGACCAGAAAGGTAATTCGCCAAAATCCAGCTGCTATCCCGAGGGTCGAACGCGACAAGCCCGCCGTCATCAGTAGTTATATAAATATGCTCTGAATATGCACTATTATTGAACAAATTCGTCTGCAGGTGAAGTTTGGCGGAATTAACCGTCAAAGATAGTAAAAAAATAAACAAAATTCCTCCTTTTTACTTATTATTTTTTACTTTCTGCCACATAACCTCAAGCTCTTCTGTTGAAAAATCGCCCATTTCTTTACCTTCGAATGCTTCTTCAAGCTTATGAAAACGTACCTCGAATTTATCATTTGCTTTCTGCAGAGCTATTTCAGGGTCAATATTCAGAAAATTACCAAGGTGAGCAACTGCAAAGAGTATATCTCCCAATTCTTCCATTTTTTCTTCTTCGCTGGCTGAACTTTTAAGCTCTGTAAGCTCTTCGTTTATTTTATCGAATACTCCTTCTATATTTTCCCAATCAAAACCTTTCCTCGAGGCTCTTTTTTGAATTTTAGACGAACGTATTAGTGCTGGCAACCCCCTTCCGACTGTCCAGCTTTTCCCTTTTCTTTCATCCCATTTTTCAAGCACTTCTTCTGCAGAATTTGCCACTTCTTTGGCAAAAACGTGAGGATGCCGTGCAACCATTTTTTGGGAAACGGCTTCTATTATCATATCGAAAGTGATATCTTTCTCTTCCAGAATAACTCCCATCATAAAAAGGGTCAAAAGAACATCTCCGAATTCCTCAATAATGCTCTCCATATCGTCGTCCGATATTCCTGTATTAAGCTCATATACTTCCTCGATAAGCTGAGGAATAAGACTTTTCAAAGTCTGCTCCCTGTCCCATGGACACTTATTCCTCAAGGTTCTTATCAATTCCAGAAATTCATTCATAAAAGAAAGATAAGCAGAAAGGCTCATATGTCAACTTTGCCTTTTACCCCACCACTCCACCTCTTTAACACAGAGCACATAGCACGGCAAAACCGTTTAATGCAAAAATTAAATATCAAAATGGAAAATTACAAATTAAATTTCAAAAATTTATAAAGAAAGAAATAACAAGTGCGTCTGATAAGGTAAAATCTCCTTTACTTTTACGGTTTTCGAATCGAATAATTTTGCATTTTTATTTGTCATTTTGCTTTTTAAATTTTGACTTTTTATTTACATTCAGACAGAATTAAACCAGCTACTTACAGATTCTTTTGTTATTTTCTATTTCCTTCTCAACTCAAGGCTCTATAACCCCAACCGTTATATTACGTTCCGTATCCCCTTTCCTGTAAGAATAGAAGAGTTCCGAGGTATAAGTTTTTTCCGGAAAAGGATAAATATTTTCTACACCCATTTTTCTCAACATCTTGATGTTGGCTTCTTCGAGATTAAGAAAATATCTACTATCTCTAGTATATACGCCATCAAGATTGAACCTGTCGAAAAATTCGAATACTTCCTTTCCGACTTCATAATTTTTGGGGTCAATACACGGTCCAAAAGAAACTTCCCAATCGTGATAATGCAAGTTATATAATCGTCTCATTCCCAATAAGAATTTTTTAGCAATCATTAGAACAGTTCCCTTCCATCCCGTATGCAGAAGCGCAAGTATTCCTGCCTCCGGATGGTAAAAAACTACTGGAAGACAATCGGCAGTTCTTATGTATAAACTAAGTCCGCTCTTCCCGGTAAATAGCCCGTCCCCGACCAGCTTTATATCCGTTCTTGCCGGGTGAACGACGGAAGAATGAATCTGGATTAGCCCTACGTTTTCCCCTTTCATGATATCAAGAGGGTTAAAAGACTTGGTTCCCTGAAATACCTTTACCTTTGAGTTGAAATTGAATTCATACCATTTTTTTTTGTTTTTTATTTTCTTTTGCCATGTTTTAATATTTCCGGTTTCTTCAATCATATTACAAAATTCTATATTCGTTTTTACAGAAATCAAGCCTGTCTTTAAAGTAAGTTTAGTTTTTTATATTTTTCCCCTTGACTAAAACGGTTTTTTTCGTATATTTCTTTATAAAAGGCGGATGGTGCCTTAATAAAAAATCCTTAAGGAGGGAATGTATATGCGTAAAATTTTAGTAGCTCTTATGTTAGTTTGCGTGTTAGGTCTGTTTGCACAGATTCCGGCTGGCACAAAATCTTTAGCGTTATCAGCTGAAATAGGAGATTTACTCAACTCGGATGCTCCTGCCGCTTTAGGTTTTGATGTAAACCTTATGGTCGGATATTTCATGATGGACAACCTTGAATTAATAGCAGGTGGAAGTTTTACTATGCCACCAGTAGACGGAGCAGATAGTTATTTTGGTATAGGTGGGGGACTTGGCTATCATTACCCAATAAGCCCAATGATTGGTCTTTTTGGTAGAGCGTTGTTCTCTTATCTTAGTGCCGGTGATGGTTATACGAGTATCCCCATAGACGCAGGTGTTGAAATTTTTCTTAATAAGAACGTCGCAATACAAATATATGATGAGTTTATATTCCAGCTTAAAGAAGGTCTGGATAATAGCGACTACATTGAAGCCGGTATTGCCGTATATATTGAGTAATTAGGACAGAGGAATTAGAATTTCCGGCACCATCTGTTCTTTACTACTCAAAGTAAGTAAATAAAAAAACGGAATTTGAAAAAATTCCGTTTTTTTATTTTTAACCACAAAGTCACATCACAACAAAAGTTAACCACAAGATTTCACGAAATTAACACCAGAGAAAAACAATATTTTAACCACAAAACACGCGAAAGACACGAAAATTTTATTGTGGTTTTTTAAAACCCACCAATAAACTCGCCCACTAACAGATTAACTAAATCAAACATGATTAACAGGATAAACAGGATTTTTTATTACGGTTTTTTAAAACCCACCAACGCACTCACCCACTAATTCACTAATTTTTTTGCCGTCAGCTGTCAGCGGTCTTTCTTATATTTGTGCTATTTGTTATTTCTCTTGGTTTAGGTAGTGAAAAGGGTTTTAAACATACATACATATTTTTTGTTTTTCTTTGTGTCCTTTGAGATCTCTGTGTGAGAATATATTTTTTGGAGATGGGGGTACTCACTAAAACCCTTGACATTTATATTTAAAAGAGTATAATATTGGAAACTTAAACCTTACAAAAAGGAGGTCAGATGAAAAAGTTTGCAGTTTGTTTAGTATTGTTATTGATGAGCACTCCTCTTTTCGCCGCAGGGACAGGTATTGGAATCGGTGTATACGGAGGTATCGAGATGATGGTATCCAGCGCAGAAGGAGCAGAAACCCAGAATTTCATGGCAATTGGAGGGATAGTTGATTTCTCTCTTCCTGGTATACCAATAGGTCTTCGTGGTGGATTTGAATATGCATGGAAGTCATTTGATGGAGAACCAGAATTTAAAGCTACAGATATGTTGATACTTCTCGCCGGTCAGTATAATGTCATTCTTCCGGGTGCACCTATGTCTTTTTACATCGGAGCAGGCGGAGAAATGATGATGGCTAGTACCGACATTCCAGATTCTGAAGGTGATAATAACTTCGGTATCCTTGGTTATGCCGGAGCATGTTATAACATGGGTACGCTAGGAATCTTCGCGGAAGTTGGTTATGGAATGATATTCTCTGACCCATCTTTAACTCATATTCCTATCAGAGGCGGAATTAAAATTAATCTGTAAACAAAAGAAGATTAGTTTAAAATAAAAAGCGTATACTTGAGTATACGCTTTTTATTTTTCATCACACCAAAACCAGGATTCCGTCTTCTATAGAAAATTAAATATCAAAAATTAAAAAGCAAAATGACAAATTAAAATGCAAAATCATATCTATACCCCCAACAACCCATTTTTTAACAATAAATTGCACAAATTTCACAAATAAATTTGGATTAATCATTTTTATCAACATAGAAAAATAAAGACTATTCTTTTAATATTCGTGTGATTTGTTTAATTCGTTGTTTCTCTGTTTTTTTATTTTTGAACTTTGATTTGTAATTTTACATTTTGATTTTTGAATTTTAGCGGCTTTGCCGCGTAAGGTATCTTTTTATTATTTTCGTAGTAACGGGAGCCGCGTGAGTACTACCGTGTCCGGCGTTTTCGATTATCGTAAAGACTACAATTTCAGGGTTTTCAAAAGGAGCAAATCCGACGAAAAGAGAATGGTCATCTCCATGCGGGTTTTGCGCGGTACCAGTCTTGCCCGCGACTATAATGCTGTCTAATCGTGACCAGTATGCTGTACCTTTTTGTGTATTTACCACATTTTTCATAGCTTCTCTTACGAATTTCAAATTGTTCTCGGATGCAGGCAAGCTTATTTTTCGGGCTTTTAGCTTTTTAATTGTATTTCCTTGCTCATCAGTAATTTCCTTCAATATGTGAGGCGTATAAGTCCATCCTCCGTTAGCAACTGCAGAAAAAAAAGTGGCTCCCTGTAAAGGAGTTATAAGTATTTCTCCCTGACCGATTGCGAGATTTGCAAGAACTCCCCTACCCCAGCCTCTTGCCCCATACTTTTTATCATACCATTCTCTTGAAGGCAAAAAACCGGCTCTTTCTCCGGGTTCGTCGACTCCGCACTTCTTGCCGAATCCTAACTTTCTGGAATAATCCACGACCAATTCAAGAGTCATTGACATTCCTACCTGATAAAAATATATATCGCAGGACTGAACTATAGCGTTAAAAAGTTGCAAAGAACCGTGTCTTTTCCAGCAACTAAAAAAGCGGTTTCCTATCCAGTACATACTATCACAGGGTGTAAATCTTGTTTCCTCTTTAATCAGGTTATTTTCCAATCCAATAATCGTAGTCCATATTTTAGCTATCGAACCCGGAGGATATTCTCCTGCAATAACTCTATCCCAGAGCGGGGCATTCTCATCACTCTTGAGACTATCCCATTCGATAAGAGAAATTCCTTCCGCAAATTTATTTGATTTATATCCGGGTTTCGAATAATATAAAAGAATCTCTCCGTTCTTCGGATTCATAGCAACACATGCACCACTACTAAAATTGGAAAAAAGAGAGTCCGCATAAAGAGTGAGCGATTCCGATACCGTAAGATAAACATTAAATCCCCTTTCCGGAGATTTACCGTAAGAATCATCAAATCTTCTTACCACTACACCCCTTGCGTCAACCTCATAAATAGAAGTACCTTTCTTACCTTTAAGGAACCCTTCGTATTCCAGCTCAATTCCTTTCTTTCCAACAATATCTCCAATTATATAATCGGCGCCGAATTTTTCAAATTCCTCTCTGGTAATTTCCCCGGCATAACCCAGTAAATGCGAAAAAATTCTGTCATTTTCGTAGAAACGCACCGGTTCCGTAATTAATCTGACTGAGGGAAAATCTTCCTGTCTCTCTACTATTCTTGAAGTAGCTTCGAAAGAAAGTCTTCTAATTTTGCAGGTCCTGAAATTAGGATTTACCCTTCTCGATATTTCTTTTTTACTCATTTCAAGAGCTATGCACAACCTTCTTATCTCAATTGAGTCAAGTTCATAAGGGTGTATAATCAACGAAAAGGAAGGGCGAGATTCGGCTAAAACTTCTCCCTCGCTCGATAGAATTTTCCCCCTCGGAGGAGTAATAATATCTCTCCTTATTCTGTTTCTCTCCGATAGACCTACGTAATAATTTTTACCGATTAATTGAATTTGAAATAATCTTAAAGTAAGAATTAAAAAAATAGATATAGTTAATATTATTGGAGCTTTTCTCATCTAAATTTCCTCAAAAAAGACAAAACCACAGAGCCCACGGAAATTCACCTTGGATGTTTTTGACCACAGAGATTTTTATCCTTTTTCTTATCCCAACACCCCATTTTTTAACAACAAATTGCACAAATTTCACAAATGAATTAATAACAGTCATTTTAAATTTCTAAAAAAAAGAATTTTTTGCCTTTATTTGTGCTATTCGCCTGCACCGTAAGGAAGAATGACTGTAACGGGGTGTGATTTGTTGTTTCTCTTTTTTTGGTTTTGATTTGTCCTTTTTCATTTTGATATTTAATTTTCTAATTTTATCGGTTTTTTCGCACTATAAAATATAGAACAACAAACCCGACTAAAGTGTTAAAAATAGCCTCGGGCAGGAGGTGAGTAAAAACCACAGAAAATATCGGACCTGTTTCTTTTATTTCTATTATAATCTGAACAAGTCCAATAAAAAAAACGGTACAAAAAAGTAAAATAAGAGAATTATATCTGAATTTAAATATTTTTTTTTCTATTATCTTCAAACCTATAACGGATGAAGTAAACAAAAGAGAATAGGTACCGGTTAAAACAGGAAGACCGGTCTCGTAAAGAAATCCAAGAAAAAAACCTATGAAAAGTCCGTAAACCGGATTCCAGTACAAAGTCACGAAATAAAGCAAAATAATTATGGGTTTCAATGAAATATTTCCCAATAAAAGAATTTTCTCTGCATTTACAGAAAGAAAAAAAGCCAGTAAAGAGAGTAAAATTACAATAAAGATTCTCATCTTTTTATAACAAATATTACATCCGACTTATCGAAATTCTCGAAAGGTTTTACTTCTATTTCTAATGAATAATCATCCGTCTTTTTTCCGGCATAAGTAACTATTCCAACAGGTAATCCTTTCGGGAAAACAGAACCTTCGCCCGAAGTTACGAGAGTATCTCCTTCCTTCAGGTCTGCATACTGCGGGATACCTTCAACGAAGAACTTTTTACTCCACTTGAGTATTCCCCGTGCTTCGCTTCTCGTATCTTTTACCGAAAGAGCCGAATTGTAATTTTTTAATGTTTGAACAATAGAAGCATTTTCACTTACCTTTAAAACTTTACCAACAACACCTTTAAGACCTATAACGGGAGCATTCGGCTCAATTTCACCGGAGGAACCCTTGTTAATCTGATACGAAAGATTTATTTCTTCGGGCGTCTCTCTTTCTATTTCCGCAGGAATTATCGCAGCAGGATAGCTAAATTTAAATTCTAAAATCTCCTTTAATTCCTGATTCTCTTTTTTTAGCTCTTTATACAATTGTCCCTCGTACGAAAGTACCGCTATTTTTTCAAGTAGTACCGAATTTTCCTGTTTCAATTTGTTACTAACTGATACCTTGGACATAAAACCGCGAAAATTCAATGAAAAAAAACAATAACATTTATCTCCCAATCCTCCATGCCTGAATCCGTCGATTATTAAAAGAGACAGCGATACGCAAAAAAGTAAAAAGTAAACTCTCAGTGTTTTTTTCCCCACTATATAGATTCCATCAATAAATTTCTGTTCTCTTCAATATTGTCCAGAATGATACCGGCACCTTTAACAACGGACCTGAGCGGGTCTTCTGCGATTTTCACTTTTAAATCGGTTTCTTCTTTTATCATCTTATCTATATTCTTAATAAGAGCGCCACCACCCGTTAGAAATACTCCCTTCTCGACTATATCGGATGCCAACTCAGGTGGTGTTTCGGATAGAGCTTTTTTTATTGCATTTTTGATAAGACCAAGAGTCTCCTTCATCGCCTCATAAACTTCGTTTGTCTTTATTTTAATTGATTTTGGCAAACCGTCTACAAGATCGCGCCCGCTTATTTCCATCTCTTTATTATCCGATGAGAGTGTAGCAGAACCTATTTCTTTCTTTATTCTTTCAGCAAGAGCCTTTCCTATAGCCATATTATACTCATCGTATAAGTAAGTTTGTATTGAATCATTCAGTTCATTCCCTGCGATTTTAATCGAAACCCGATTTACTATTCCAGAGAGAGCAATTACAGCGATTTCTGTAGTGCCTCCGCCGATATCGATAATCATATGACCGGCTGGTTCCTTTACCGGCAAATTCATCCCCATGGCAGCGGCTACGGGTTCGGAAACAAGCATAACGTCTCTCGCTCCAGCTTCCTGAATAGTATTGATTACGGATTTTTTCTCAACCGGCGTTATTCCGGCCGGCACGGCAACCAGAATTTTCGGTCTGATAAATAATTTTTTCTTTTGAATATTTTCAATGAAAAACCGGAGCATAGCCTCAACAACCTTGAAGTCAGCTATGACTCCGTCTTCAAGAGGCTCTGAAATGATAATATCTTCGGGTGTCCTTCCAAGCATAGAAATAACTTTTTTCCCGGCAGCAATCAATTCTCCCGTTTTTTTATTGATAGCGACCATAGAATTCTCTTCAAGAACAATACCATCGGCTTTTGTGTAAATCAGAGTATTGCAAGTACCAAGGTCAATAGCCATGTTCGAACTCTCAAGCGATAACCATTTTAACAAAGGATTAAATTTCATCCCTCCTCCTCTTTCTCCCCTATGCTAATACGAAAACGTACTTATGTCAAGGGTTTCTATAGTCTTACCAATAAATTTTTTACTTTTTTCAAGAAAAATATCCCTTTTAATTTTACAGCTTCTTTCTGGCAAATAAAATATCAAAATTTAAAAAGCAAAATAACAAATAAAAATGTAAAAACTAAAAATGACAGGACGCAGATGAACGCAGATTTTTTTCTTTGAATTACCCAACCTCACTCCAGATTAATGGGCCACAGATGGACACAGATTACCCAGCTACCCGGCCCAAATTTTATTTTGTTTAAAACAATAAAATACTTTTTCAAATCTGTGTTCATCCGTGTAAATCCGTGGCTAATTCTTTTTTTGAATTTTAATTTGTAATTTTACATTTTGATATTTGATTTTTACATTTTAAAGGTTTTGCCGTGCTATGTAAGCCCTAAAGATTCGTATAAACCAAAATTTCTTTCAATCATTTTTTCATAAGAAAACGATTTTTTAACTCTCTCCCTTCCTTTTTTTCCCATTCCTCTTCTTTTCTTCCCGTCTCGAATCAACTCACTTAATTTCTCTACATAACCACTAAAATCATCAGGAGGCAAAAGATAACCGGTCGCCGAATCGATAACCACTTCTGTTGTGCCATCTACCCGGGAAGCGACAACCGGAAGGCCCGAAGCCATTCCCTCAAGCACCGATAAAGGGAGCCCCTCCCATCTTGAAGGGAGAAAAAATATATCCATCTCAGAAAGTATTTTGGCGACATTGTTTTTCCAACCTAAAATTTTAATTCTTTTATTTTTCAGAACCATATTTTCAACTTTTTTCCGTAGTGGTCCGTCTCCGATATATATAAAAATTACGTTTTTAAATTTTGAAGTTACCTCTAAAGCAACTTTAGCCCACATCAATGGGTTTTTCTGGGGTTTAAAGTTGGCAACCGTTCCTATTTTTATCATATCATGACTTTTTCGTTCGATATTAAAATTTTCGATATCGACATAATTCGGAATACAGCAATACTTGACCTTTTTACTCATACCCCATTCAACAGATTTTTTAATATGCGTCCTGGCAACCGTTACAACTATATCTCCAAAATACGAGGCAATTCGTTCCGCATTCAGGTAAACGAATCTTTTAACAGGAGAAATATAAGGATTAACAGCAAAACCATGTATAACGTGTACCGAGCAAACAAAAGGGAGAGTACCGGAAACCAGCCTACCGATTACGCCTGCTTTCGAACCGTGCGTATGCAGAATTATCCGGTCATATCTGTCATACACTTCAATTAGAATCTTTCTCAATCTAAAGAAACAAACAACATCTTGTAACGGATTGATACTTCTTCTCAAACAGGATAACTTTATGTGTTTGTCTTTAAACTCTTCTCTTACATTATCATAGAGGTCGCCACCTGTACCGGTTATCAAAATTCCTTTTCTCCCAAGCTCTCTCATTAAATCTATAACGATTTTCTGTGCGCCTCCCAATTCTAATTTCGCAATTAACTGGACGACTATTGCCGACATAATTCTGCCGCGATCCTTTTACCTTCCAGTATGGATTCTTCGATATATGAATATTCCCATTTCCCGAACCTTCCAGCCAGAGTTATATTATATCTTTTCAGGAAATCCTGTATTTCTTTAATAATTTTCTCCCTGTTTTTATCATAAATCGGATAGGCATATGGGATATCGAGCTCGGAAATGTGCGCTATCGCTTCTTTTTTACATAACCCTATTTGTTCCAAATTCTTTATAACAGTATCAATAATGTCATTATCCGGCTTATTTTTCCTGTAAGAAATCTCGACCCATATTGATGAGCAGTTGTCGGGCGCCAATTGCGGCGAAATATTCGACAACGAACCAATTCGATAAAAAGGGAATTTTTTATCCGGAAAATATATCCAGTGAAATTCGGAAGGGTTGAAATTACTATTTTTAGATTTTTTTATCGAATTACCAAAAGAAAGCTTGCCTTTGATTCCAATATTCAAACATAATACCGAATTCCAGACCAATTCTCCATTCTTCGGCTCGAATTTTTTTCCGTTCATGCTGAGCATCTTCAAAAATTCCGGAAGAGGAATCGTCGAAACGAGATTTTCATACTTTGTTTTTCCTGAATCAAAATAAACGTATTTTTCGTCTACCTTCCTGACCTCTCCCCTTGAAATTTCCATTCCTTTGGAAATTGAAGATACCAGTTCACCAATACCTTTATGCGGATAAAAGAACTCTGCATTATATCCAATGTTTTTTTTCGAAGAAGTTCGGGATTTTTTCGGAACATAGCTCGTTAGAAAATCCGGTACAATATCTTTCAGAGGGTACTTCCATAATTTTTCATTATAAGGTTTAAAAAATATGCCATACAATTCCCCACCAAAATTACGGACAAACCATTCCTCAAGATTCCGGGGTTGTTTTCTATTTTTCATAAGATAACCTATAGAAGATTTCATGCGTGACTCGGCAGGCAGATACTCAATATTTAATTGAATTGGATAGGGTATAACTCTTTTATCTAAATACACGTATGAATTACGTTTGATTGTTCTAATCCCGGGCACGATTTTCACGGCTAAATCCCTTACGTACGGAGTCCTGCAATGAAGGAAATGTCCGGTATAATTAAAAGTATAGCCGTCAATATTTATGTTGCGGCATAACCCTCCGGGATTCTTCTTTTTTTCTATGATAATAAAATCACGTTTTTTTTCTTTAAGATGATACGCGACCGCCAGGCCTGTAATACCGGCTCCGAGGATTACCGTCAAGTCTTACTCCTGAAGATTATACCAAAAAAAACGAATATCAAGGCTGCAATTGCGTAAAGTATTATCGCGCCTTTAATTGTGAGGCGGGTAATTATGAAAGACGCCTCACAAAGTGCTATTGTAGCAAGATATATTATCGCGATTATAGAAGGTACAGGTAATCCGCCAGCTTTAAGCTTCAAAACAAAATGGTCGTGCGAGCCTCTAAGAGGATTTTGTTTCTTTGTTATTCGGAGAACAACCACATAAACCGTATCAAATAAAGGTATAAAAAGAACAAGCAAAGGAACAAAAACGGCAATAGGGTTTGCAGCCGAGTATCTCGTTATTAAAGCTAAAACCGAAAGGGTATAACCGAGAAAAAGGCTTCCGGAATCTCCCATAAAAATCTTTGCCTTCGGCAGATTAAAAGGCAAAAAACCAAGACAGCCTCCGGCAAGCGTCGCGGCAATAACAGGATAACTCCCGCTGCCGTAAATCGAAATAAAAATAAAGCTGGATGCGGCAAAAAAACCTACACCTGCTGCAATCCCGTCCATTACGTCTATTATATTAAATGCATTTGTTATGCCGACAATCCAAATCACGGATAAAATAATGTTAAGGTATTCCGGTAATACGGCGATTCTCATTCTTGTTCCTGACCAGATGGTAAATACAGCTATCAGAGACTGAAAGAAAAGTTTCAGATATTTTGAAAACGGACGAATATCGTCGAAAAAACCAAGCAGAAAAATCAAAAAACCGAAAACCAGTATTCTGCATTCACCGCCGAAAAAAGCGCACATCAGAGTTCCCAGAAAAATCGCAACCCCACCTCCGTAAGGTGTTGGTTTTGAATGATCTTTAATTCCCCTCGGTTTATCCATCAAACCAATTTTAGGAGCTATTTTTGAAAACATAAACGATAAAAGAAAACTGATAATAAAAGCGAGAATAAAAGAAATCAAATTCTATTATCCTCCTCTGAATCTTAATGTAAAAGAACCGAATTTTCTCTTTGATAATTCCATAATTTTTCTACTCAAATTTATGATTTTATCCTAATTAGTCAAGGTAAATAACATATTTTCATTTTTAACCACAGCACGGCAAAGCCGCTAAAATGCAAAAATCAAATATCAAAATGTAAAATTACAAATCAAAATTCAAAAAAAGAATTAGCCACGGATGAACACCCTTGTACGGTCGTTCCTCTCTACAGGGCAGGCAGATTTAAAAAAGTATTTTATTGTTTTAAACAAAATTAGATTTGGGATGGGTGGTTGGGTAATCCGTGTACATCTGTGGCCAATTAATCTGGGGTAGGGTTGGGTAATTCAAAGAAAAAAAATCTGCGTTTATCTGTGTTCTATTCTTTTTAGTTTTTACATTTTTATTTGTCGTTTTGCTTTTGAATTTCGATATTTAATTTCTATTGAACTCTCCCAACATAATCCAAAATACACCTTGACAACCTAACTGAGAATAAGTATAATATAAATAAAAAGGGAGGTTTTTTATGAAAAAAGTGGTTGTATTCTTTTTGCTAACTTTGTTTCTCTTGATGCCAGTGTTACCTATCGAAGCTAACGAAGAAGTAAATTCCGAGGTAGAACTTGACCTGACTCAATTCTCCGGTGAAGTGGCAGGTCCACCTGATGTCATAGTAAACGACGCAAAATTACGCTATGGCTGGGATTTACTTATTTACAGCGGAGAAGTCAATGTAAACGCCTGGGCAGTGCCTGCCGGTGTTGACGACGAGTCAATAGATGTCGATTATTTTGCAGGAGACACTCTCAGGGCGGTCGTTGCCTGTCCGGATTCATTGGTCAGAATTTTCAGGTCCAATGACAGGGGACAGAACTGGTCACAGGTGGGACAGATTACCTTCGGGGCTGGAGGAGCAGCCGCACCGCACATCATTCACGGACCCGACAGCACCTATCATGTTTTCTGTCTGTATGTAAAAGATGAAGTTGATATTTATGCCCAAGCAAGAAGAACCGCTAATGATCTCTTGATTAGCGGAAGTGCTTACTTTTTAACCGGTGACGATTCTGTAAATAGCTACTCGGTCTGCACGGATAGAGTAGACTACCACAACTATTCTGTTTATCTTGTTTATAACGAGGGGACCGCCAGTTTAAGCAGCACAAAGTTTACCCGAACAACTGATATGGGACAAAACTGGACAACTCCTGCCATAATTTCGCAACCTGATGTCAATTCCCCCAATATAACTTACGGTGGAGATGACATTTTATATTTATCTTATATCTATACTTCCGCCCCGAATATCTACGCACGAGCGCGTAGAAGTCTCAATTCAGGGTCAAGTTGGGGTGGATTTATAACTCTTGAATCAGATACTTTCCCGAAGATGGCTCCGCAGATAGCGGCAGCTTATGATGGTTCAGGAGATGTATGGGTAATCTGGCCCAAAAAAGACCTTACTACCGCCAATGATGATTGGGGTCTCCGCTGGTCATGGAGTCAGGATTCAGCTGTGACATGGACATCTGCCGGCTGGGTCAACAGTGAAGTAGATTCCAACGATTATCTTCCAAGCATAGCAGTCAACGATTACAACGGCTCAACAGACCATGACCCTTATGTCAGCTTCGTGAGAGCAACCTATAGTGGAGCCAACCCTTCAGTCCGTTCATTCAACTGGAGTAGTGGCGCCTGGGGTACTGAAACCCGCTACTCAAATTACGGCACCTCATTGACAAGACCAATTCAGACCTTTAACTATATCTCGACAACTCCCGCAATCGCTTATGTCGGAGAAGGTTCCGAGAATGTTTATTTCGACTCCTGGGAAAGCTCCGGCGTAGAGGAAAAAGATGTTGAAGCGGCAATCACCTGCAGTCTTGACCGGTCAATAATCACAGGAACAGCCACTTTGGAATACACCTTAGCTACAGGAAGTTCCGTAGATATTTCGCTCTTCAATGTTCTCGGTCAGAAGGTTGCAACGCTATTCAACGGTGTAAAGGAAGCCGGAAAAAACACCCTGACTTTGAGCTCGGATGGTCTCTCGCAGGGCGTTTACTACATCACAGTTGAAACTCCTTTCGGAAGAGCTACAGCAAAAGCAACTGTTATAAAATAAAATAAAAAATAAATAAACAAAAAGGGGAGAGCTTCCTCTCCCCTTTTTTATATTATATACTTTTAGAGTGACGATAAGAAAAATCATTGGTGAAATAGAAAAAGAAAATTTTTCTTTTTTTCCTGGTTTCGTAACTCTCTTTTCAATCATATTAATCAGGAATATGCTCGAAAGTTCATTTGAAGGAAAACAAATTTTAGGGTTTTCGGCGATTACTTCCCGTTCGTTTTATATGGTCTTCGTTCATTACCCTTTATTCTATCTATCCCTCTTTTTATGGGCTCTTTTCATCCTTAAATTTTTAACAAAAGAAGAGCCGATAAAAATTGCAAAGGTTCTGCTCATCGGAATGTCGGTCATCATAATCGCTCCAATTATAGATATCATTGTCTCAAAGGGAAGCGGTTATAATTTGACCTATTTAACCGGTCCGGGAGAATTTACGGAAATACATAAATTTTTCTATTTTACTAAAGACCTTCTCCAGACAAGCTGGGGACAGAGAGCAGAAATACTCCTCGTACTTATCGGCAGTTTTATATATGTGTTTATAAAAACGAAAAATCATTTTAAAGCCCTGCTTGCTCCGATATTTATATATCTGATTATTTTTATTCATAGTATCCTTCCAAACACAATCGCCCGCATACCTTTTTATCTCGGATACAAAAAACTGACCGCCACAGCAATTCTGAGCAGCGGAATATTACCTATAGATAGCCAGAACTACGCAGTAATTTTTGCTGTATCTATCATTTTAGCCGGAATTTCAATTGCTCTCGCGGAAAGAAAAAAGATAAAAGAAATAGCAGATTTTAAATTTTCTTCCGTTCTTATCGGAGCCGTTTTTCTCGGTATCTTTTATGCCTTGTTCCTTATATTGAGATACTACCCTTTTATATTGATAAATCCGATATTTTACCTTTCGGTTTTGCTTGGCATAGTCATAGTGATTTTTACAAACAGGATTTCTCATCTTGATACGCGCTCATGTGAATTCCAGATACTTGCAACAGGAACGATACTTTTCGCTATCACTCTCGGATATGTGTTCCTGATTTTAATGCTGGTCTTTTATCTCTGCAAAAAATTCCTCAAGCCCCGCTGGCTCTTGATTTTGCCATCATTTATTGCAGGCTTTTCTTTGATTTGTCAGGAAGCTACCCCGGGGACAATAATTCCCGTAAAAAAAGAGATTTTGGAATCAAAAGGGATAAGACTCGCAGGATGGACTTTCTTCTTGAACGGCGACTATAAGAAGGCTCTGCTTTTATATTTAAAAGTTCATTCGATCCGGCAAGACAATGAAACTCAAAAAAGAATCGGACAGTGCTATCTCAATATGGGACATCTTGAAAAAGGCATAGAAGAACTCGAAAGAATAGAAGATCCGGATTACGAAACGATTCTTTCGCTCGGACAGGCATATACGCAGAACGGTAAATATGAAAAAGCCATCGCTATCTACAAAAAGGCACTTGAGGAAAAAATCTCGGAGGCGGAATTTTATGTCAAAATTGCGCAGATTGCTTCCCGCAGCACAACGGAAGAAGAGATGAATGCAGCAATCAATAAAGCGGCTCTTTATGGTATTCCGAAATACAAACTCTTTCAGATAAAAGCGGACTTCTATTTTCGTAAAAATGATTTAGAAAATGCCGGAAAAATGTATGACATTTCCTTAATTTATAATCCGAGGTCCGCCGCATCACTTTCCGGTAAGGGTATAGTATACTACAAACAGGGCAATATGAAGGAAGCAGAAAAACAATTGCTAAAAGCCCTGGAAATCGAACGAAATAATGATGCAATATACAACAATCTGGGTGCCATATATTTAGCACAAAACAATTACCAGAAAGCGGAAAAAACTTTTCTTAAATCCCTGGATATAAATCCAAATCAGGAAGAGGCCTACTATAACCTCGGACTGATTTACGAAACAGAAGGAAGAATGGAAGAGGCTTATCAGATGTACCAGAGAGCATTGCAGGTAAATCCGGACTATATACCGGCGAAAATTAAAATCAAGGTACTGGAAAAATGATTATTTTATTGCCGATTTTTCTTACAATTGCGGGATTCTTATTCATAAAAATCAAAATTCCCGGATTTATAAAAAGCTGGCTTTCGGCATCACGACCTCTTATATCTCTTCATTATCTCTTCCCCACTACCTTTGGAATCTTGCTCGGGAATTACATTTACCAGGAACCAATCAATTATATGCATTCGTTTCTGCTCATATTTTCCGTTTTCTTTTCTTTCCAGACTTCCGTAATCATAAACGATATAAACGATATTAAAACGGACTACTTTTCAAACAAAAATAGTCTTTTAAACCCGGGCTCTTTTTCCATAGAATATTATAGATTTTTGAGTTTATTTTTCTTTATAATTTCTTTACTTTCCGCTCTGGTTATAAACTACAGAATATTTCTTATAGTCTTATTTGCTCACGTACTTCACTTTTCATACTCTTCGAAACCTCTTCGCTTGAAGCGCTTCTTTCCCGTCTCTATTTTTATCCTTGCCCTGGGTGCATTACTTGCCGCTATTTCGGGATATGCCCTTTTTAACTCATATAAACCTTTCATCTCCTTCCCTCCAAGAGCAGCCCTGTTTATTTTCATTCCTCTATTCTTATCGCTGAACTTCCGCGACCTTGCCGACTACAAGGGTGACGGAAAAACAGACATAACTACTTTATTCACTATATTCGGCATCGAAAAAGGGAGATATATAAATGCTTTTCTTGTTCTCTTGAGTTATCTTCTGGTACCTTTGATTTTAAGATTTTATCCATTATTTATAGCAACCATACCTCTTGGAATCGTAAGCACTTACTTCTGTATCAAGAAACCACTCAACGAAAAAATGATATTCTATATATATTTCATACTTATAGCAATTCTGGCGGTATTCGTACATACAAAAACGGAAATTTTTATTGGTCCAATATTTTAATCAAAATTAGCCACAAAGACACAAAGAAAAAAATATTTGTGTTGTTTAAAACCCTTCCCACATCACAATTTTTAAAATGTAGACAATGTAGAGATTGTAGTTTTTTTATTTTAAATCCTATATGAATTACATGTCCTACATGTGCAATTAGTTTTTGTTTTTTCTAACAGCTAAAAAAATATATTAAAAACTTTGTGATCTTTGTGTACTCTGTGGTTCAATAAGTTTTTTGGGGACTGGGATGAGATTCGGACTTCTTACTCCTGACTTCTGGCTTCTTCTTTAAACTTTTACATCATGAATTTTTAGAGAAACTTTTCCGTCCCACTGGTCTATAAACGGAGTATAAGCTATACTGATTTGTTTTCTCTCTTTAATCAACTCGATTTTATCGCCAAGAGAAAAACCTATACTCGAAAAATATCTATTTTGATCTTTAATCGAAAACTTTAAATGATTATCTCCAACAATAAGTGGAGAACCAACTAATTCTATATCGGAAGCCGAAAAAACCGGTTTCGGATTTTCCACCCCAAATGGAGCCAGCGCTTCAAGACTCCTCACCAGATTTTCGTTAACCGAATCAAGCAAAAGAGGAAAGTCTATCAAAAGTTCTTTCGATAAAATATCCTCCCCCATCTTCCTTCTGACTTCTTCACCAAAAGCTTTTCCAAAAGCTTCAATTTTTTCTTTTTTTATAGACATTCCACATGCCTGCGAATGTCCGCCAAATTCTTCCAAAAAATACGATAAATCCTTAAGGCAATCCATAATATTAAAACCCGGAATGCTTCTACCTGAACCCCTGCATATTTCGTCTTTTTCCGCTATAAGAATTGCAGGTCGACAGAAATCCTCTACAATCTTAGAGGCTACAATTCCTATAACGCCTTCATGCCAATCAGTGTTCGAAATAACAATTCCCGTATTTCTTTCCATATCGCGACTTCGAAGAATATCCAGAGCTTCTTTGTAAATTTTTTCCTGAATTTTTTTTCGCTCGGTATTGTGCTTCTCCAATTTTGCCGAAATCGAATCTGCTTCCCGTTTATCATAAGTAACCAGTAAATCTACAGCTTCTTTTGCCTCCTCCAACCTTCCCAGCGCATTGATCCTCGGAGCAATAATAAAAGCAATGTGCCATGCCATTATTTCATTATTTTTAAAACGGGCACTCTTCAACATGGAGACAATTCCCGGACGCCTGCCTTCGTTCATTATCTTTAAACCCAAAGCGGTCATCGTTCTGTTTTCACCTGTAAGAGGCACAACATCCGCAACGGTCCCGAGAGCCACAAGGTCAAGATTCCATAAAAGAAAATTTTCGGAAAGTCCGGAGAGCTTTGTAAGTCCCTGACACAACTTAAAAGCGACCCCGACGCCCGCAAGTTCTTTGTAAGGATAGGACTTTGACAAATGGGGATTTAATTTAATTTTTACAGGGTTCTCTTTTTCCGGCAAATGATGGTCGGTTACAATAACTTCCATGCCGAGCTCGTTAGCTCTCTTTATCTCCGTAACACCATTCATCCCGCAATCCACAGTAATTATGAGTTCAGTTCCCCTTCCTTTCAATTCTTCGATTCCGGTCATACTTAAGCCGTACCCCTCTTCCAGACGATGCGGAATATAAAAATCAACCTTCCCATTTAACTTCCTCAAAACAGTTAACATTAAAGCCGTTGCAGATATACCATCCACATCGAAATCACCAAAAATAGAAATCTTTTTATTATCATTAATCGCCGCCAGAATTTTCTCACACGCCTCACGAACACCCTCCAGCAAAAAAGGGTCATGCAACCCACTAACAGACGGATTCAAAAAAGCACGAATATCAGAAACTCCTCTTGTATACAACAATTTTTCAACAATACCTTGCGGGTCTTTACTACCAATTGGTTTATCATATCTAAGTTTCCACTTCATATTTAATATGTTATGATATTGTATATCAAAACCTTAAGCATAAATAAACAAAGTTATATTTCATGTCTTTCGGCACATTTTTTATTGCTGTCTAAAGAATTATCGATTTTAATCCGCAATTATTTCTCCCGCGACATCGCCGCCCAAATAGTCCGTGAATAGAGTTCTGTATATCTCCCCCACTTTGATGTTCTGAATTCCCGGAGAAATCCAAACAATAGGGTCTATATCGGGTGTTGAAAATTTCGTTCTGCCGTAATATTCTCCTGCCTCAATTCCATCGATAAGCACTTCCATTACCTTGCCTACAAATTTCCTGTTTCTTTGTTTTACTTTTTCTTCGACTATCGACGAAAGTATTTCGCTTCGTTTCGTAATCAGTTTGTCTTCGAGGGCTGGCATAGAATAAGATGCGCTTCCTTCCTCATGAGAATATTCGAAAATTCCTATATGGTCGATGTTTGTATTCTCTATGAAAGTACAAAGCTCTCTGAAATTCTTCTCCGTTTCGGCAGGAAAACCGACAATAAAAGCGGATCTTAAGGTAAAATTGCCTGTCTTGTTAATCATTTCTATCAAATCTTCTATTTCTCCTCTCCCGTATCCGCGTTTCATACCGGAAAGAACAGAATCGGATATATGCTGGAAAGGAATATCAAGATAATTTATAACGTTTGGAAAACTCTGGATAGTTCTTAACAGGTCGTCGGAAATCGAAAGGGGATGGAAATAAAGCAGGCGTATCCAACCCGGAAAAATGGGAGCAATTTCCTTAATAACATCGGAAAGTGAAAGATTGCCTCGTAAATCCTTACCCCAGGAAGTCGTATTCTGACCGATTATAATTATTTCCTTAACTTTTTCCGGCAAATTTGCAATCTCTTCCTTTATGACATTAAGTCCCTTCGAATGTGATTTGCCTTTCAATTTAGAAATCACACAGAAAGAACATTTAAAATCACAACCTTCCTGAATCTTTATATATCGATAGTGCGGAGGGGTAACATGAGGTTTTCGATAAAGATTTTTACCTAAAAACCCATAATTGGAATTGACTTCGGATTTTCTCCGAGCAATTATTTCCGGAATTTTCGGATATGAACCGGTCCCCACCAATAAATCCACTTCATTCATAGCTTCTCGTAAACTCTGCCCATATCTTTGAGCCAGACAACCCATAACAACAAAAACCGCATTTTTGTTGTTTTCCTTTAAATTCAGTATTGTATCTATTGATTCCGAAACTGCATCTTTGATAAAGGCGCAGCCGTTAAGAATTATAATATCTGAATTTTCCGGAGAATTAGAATACTTGAAATTCGATGCCTCAAGTATTTTTATTACAGCTTCACTATCCGCTTCGTTCCTTGGGCATCCAAGCGTCTCCAGATAAAAAGTTCTAACACTGTTTTTCACTTTTTGACGGAAAAAACTTCTCCCGGAATTTTAGCTTTTTTAAGTATATTTAAAGCTACCTGAATTTGCTCATCATCAGGAATACTTGCTTCATATCTACCTCTAATACCTTTCTTATTATAAGCAAGCCTAACATTCAATTCTCTCTTTATCTCATCCATGGCATTATTCCAATCTTTTTCCGAAAATTCTACAGTTCTCTTCGATTCGCTTTTTACGTATTCCTTGATTCTCCTTACAAATTCTTTACTGGTTTCCGGATCCAGAATTTCGGATTCGGGAAAATTTTCAATATATTCAATATTCTCCAGAATTTGCGTCGAATCTTTCTTCATCTGCTCTTTAACATCTCTCTTAAATTCTTCTATCATACCTGGAGTTACAGTCTCGATATTCGGATGCTTGGCGAGGTATCCCACGATAAAATCAAACCCATAACTATATATTTTCTCATAAAAAGATGATACTTCAACTTTAACGATAGAATCCGGTATTATCCCCCCTCCTCCTTTAACTTTTCTATGCAGAGGACCTCTTGTATGATAAACTTCGGTGGTATCCTTTACTAATTCTCTATCGATACATCTCCCCGATGGAGTATGATACCTTGCTATCGTCAACTTGATTGCTCTCTTAGCTTGTAAAGGGTATACCCTCTGAACCGAGCCCTTACCAAAAGTACGGGAGCCAATTAAAAAGCCCCTATCCCAGTCCTGAACAGCGCCGGCAACAATTTCGGAAGCGCTGGCTGAAAAAGGGCTGACCAAAACGACAAGCGGATAACGGGAATAAGAGCCGTCATCGGAACGAAAAGATTCGCGTGCGGTCCTGCCCTCGGTATAAACGACTTCTTTACCTTCTTCGATAAAGAAAGAAGACACCTCCACCGCTCCGTCAAGAATACCTCCGGGATTATTTCGTAGATCAAGGATGAACTTCGTGGCTCCGACAGCAATAAGAGAATCCAGAGCTTTCTTCAACTCCTGGGGTGTGGTTTTGCTGAAAGAATTAACTGCAACATATCCCACGTTATTTTTCAATATACCGGCATATGGTACGGATTTAATTTTAATTATTGCTCTCGTAATAGTATAATCTACCGGGTTATCTAAGCCCCCCCTGGAAATAGTTATAGTGACATCCGTACCCGGTTTTCCCCGCATCATAGAAACAGCTTTATCCAGTTTCATATCCTTAGTGGAAATCTCCTCGATTTTAACAATCTTATCTCCCTGAACCAATCCCGCATCGTAAGCCGGAGTACCTTCTATCGGTGAAATTATGGTTATATAGTCACCTCTCTTTGATATCTGTATACCCAACCCTCCAAACTCACCTTCCGTTTGTATCATCAAATCATTATAATCTTCCTCTTTCAAGTAAGTCGTATGAGAATCAAGACTATCGGTAATAGCTTCTATCGCATGGTCCAACAATTTAGTCAAATCAACTTCGTTTACATAGTAATCTCTTATAATTCTTAACGCCTGGTCAAAAGACCTTAAAGCAGTAATAACATTTAACGATGAATAAACGAATCCACCAAAAGCGACGGCAACGAGAACAATCAAAAAACCATATTTCTTTTTAAGATTCATCTAAATCCTCCCCTAACAAATTTAAAATTTCCTCTTTTACTTTTCCATGTATTTCCTCTATAGTTCCTCGCGCATCTATCAAAATTACCCTATCCGGAGCATTTCCTGCTATATCCAGATAAGCATTCCTTACTCTACGGTGAAAATCGATATTTTCTCTTTCTATTCTATCCGGTTCTTTTATCCTGTCTTCAACGATTTCCGGGTCCACATCGAGCAAAAAAGTAATATCCGGCTCCATTAAACTAAATAATTTTAGCTCTTTAAACATCTGAATCTCTTCTTTGTTTATCCCTCTACCGGCCATCTGATACGCAACCGTTGAATCAAAATGCCTGTCCGAAATTACTATTTTACCTTCCTTAAGATTTGGTTCAACATTTTTTGTCAAATTCTCCGCCCGGTCCGCAAGATATAAAAAAAGTTCTGTATATGTATTTATTTCTTCATCTCCCTCAAGAAGTATGCTCCTTATTTTTCTCCCAACTGCAGTTCCTCCCGGTTCTATGGTGAGTAAGACCTCGCATCCTTTCGACGTAAGCCATTTATACAACAGATTGGCTTGAACAGTCTTACCCGAGCCCTCAACTCCTTCAAAGGTTATAAAAATACCTTTTCTCTTCTTATCCGCTCTTGTTTTAATCTTTTCGCCTTTCCTATTTTTTATCTTTTTTAGTTTTCTTATACTTTCTGATAAATTCCTCGGTCTTCTCTTTCGCTATCGAATCCGGATATTGTTCCGGCGGAGATTTCATTAGATAAGAAGAAGGTTCTATTAAAGTTCCCGAGATTTTATTATTAAGGGCCAGCTTCATAAGTCTTATTGCATCAATTATAACGCCGGCCGAATTAGGTGAATCCCAAACCTCCAGCTTCAATTCAATATTAAGAGGTACATCTCCAAAAGTTTGACCTTCCATCCTCATATAAGCCCACTTTCTGTCGGTCAACCATTCTATGTAATCGGACGGACCGATATGAATATTCTCCTTACCGATATCGAAAGGCAGAAGAGAAGTAACCGCTTGAGTCTTTGACTTTCTTTTGGAAGCAAGTCGTTCTCTTTCCAGCATATTCAAAAAATCGGTATTGCCGCCTACGTTCAATTGGAAAGTACGTTTCAGGCGAACTCCCCTATCAAGAAAAAGCTGAGTTAGAACTCTATGAGTAATCGTTGCTCCAACTTGCGATTTGATATCGTCTCCGATTATCGGAAGCCCCTTCTCTTTAAATCTATCGGACCAATATTTTGAAGAGGCTATAAAAACGGGTATTGCGTTTATGAAACCGACTTCGGCTTGAAGAGCTTGTTCTACATACCATTTCGTAGCTTCTTCGCTGCCGACAGGCAGATAACTAACCATCATATCGGCTTTTGTTTCTTTTAGAACCTTCACTATATCGACCGTCGAACCCGGAGCTTTCTTTATTATATCCGAAAGATATTTACCAATACCGTCATGAGTCATACCTCTTTGTACCTTAACGCCTATTTCAGGAACGTCGGTAAATTTATATGTATTGTTAGGAGAGGCAAAAATTGCCTCTGAGAGGTCTTTACCGACTTTCGTTATATTTATATCAAAAGCTGCTACAAATTCAATATCTCTGATATGGTACCCGCCCAGATCTACATGCATCAGCCCAGGTACACTTTTTTTCGGATCTGCATTCCGGTAATAATGTACTCCTTGAACTAACGAAGAAGCACAATTCCCAACACCAACTATTGCGACTCTGATCTTATCATCCATTAATTACCTCCGTTTTCAAACCGTTTGTAAGCAATCAATATCCTTTGAATAGCTGTTACATTACTTCCTATCGCTAGGATAATCATCACGTAAATCAGGTAATTCGGAAAGATTATCAAACCAATAATAATAATAACAAGCCGTTCCACACGAGTAAAAAAACCTTTTCTTATTTCAACTCCGAAAGATTCTGCTCTTGCTCGCGTATAACTTGTCAGGTATGCTCCCAAAATCGTCGTAAAACTCAAAGCTGACAAAAGAGTCCCTCCACCTGAAAAAGCTATCGCAAAAAATATAAAAAACTCTCCGTACCTGTCAAGTGTTGAGTCGAAAAAAGCTCCAAATTTAGAAGTCTTTCCTTTTATCCGTGCAATTTGCCCATCAATCGCATCAAAAATCGAACCTGCAATTAAAACTAACCCTCCTATTCTAAAATTACCCTTAAAAATGAACATTGAAGCAAGAATGACGATTAAAACCCCTGTAAGAGTTAAAATATTCGGAGGTACAAACGAAAGCGCTCCAACTAACGGAGAAAGAAGAATTCTTCCTTTATCCTTCAATCTATTCCAGCCCAATCTTTACCTCCAATCAAAACTACGAACTCTCCTTTCAAATTCGGCATATTATCAAGAATTTCTGCAGCTCTCCCCCTTATTACTTCCTCATAAATTTTCGTCATTTCTCTCGTCAAAACAACTTCCCTATCAGTCAAAATTTTTCCTATTTCCAAAAGCAAATTCTGAACTCTTTTAGGCGATTCAAAAATTATAACCGTTCTGTTTTCGTCTTTTAAAGACTCTAAAATTCTACTTCTTTTGCCCTTCTTTCTTGGAAGATAGCCTTGAAAAATAAACTTATCGGGAGGAAGCCCTGATAGAATAAGCGAATTTATAACGGAAGAAGGCCCCGGAAGACTTGTAAAACTCTCATTCTCTTTTATCAGGTGTTTAACAAGATAAAACCCGGGGTCCGATACAATCGGAGAACCGGCAGATGAAACAAAAACAAAGTTTTTGCCTTCCTTCAATTGATTTAAAATCCAAACAGTCATTTTCTCTTTATTAAAATCATTATACGACTTCAAAGGTTTTTTTATGCCGTAATGGTCTGTTAAAATTTTTGTCTTTTGACTGCTTTCGCAGATAATGGCATCGGCTTCTTTCATCATTCTTATAACTCTATATGTAACATCTTCAAGATTTCCAATAGGTGTTGCTGCGAAATAGATCAAATTTACTCTACATCCAGTCTGGAGAGCTTCGAGAATTTAAAGAAACCGGATTTTTTTAAAGCAAACCGGTAATCCTTCAGGGCATTATGAATAATTTCATCCGTTTTTCTTCCAAGAACGACAAAAATAGCATCGGCAAACTGGTCAGTCCACGTCGCAAAAGCCCTTGTTATTTCATCATCTGTTGCAATAAAAGGCTCGTAAGTAATTTTAAGATTGTCCTCTATTAAAAAATTTTTTAGAATATCCATACTCTGAAAGGCGTTTTCATAAGCAGGTACGAGAGTTTTCCTTACCAGGGAAATACCTACAACATCAATAAAAGAGCCTATAAGCGAATTAAAGAATTTAAGATATAAGTCAATCAATGCAGGATTCACCTGCTCTTTCATATCTTTTCCCTTATAAGCACTTATAAGTATGTCCTCGCTCTGAAGTAAAGAAAATAAAGTTTCTTTATCGATCTTTCTTTTGTTTTTCTTAAGAGGATATATTATTTCCGGATTTCCGTTGTTAAATTTCACGAAAGAATACATACCTGATTTATTCAGGGCAAGAAATCCGCTAAATTTGAGAGTTTCCAACTTATCGAAAAGCACATCCAGATCAACATTCCCGATTTTTTTATCGGAAAATAAAGGTTTTTCCTTAAACAGTGCAATTATAATATTAAGAAGTTCCTCACTGATCATATTTATGTTGACAATTCCCTGATGAGCTTTTTTAGCTTTGTTCAGCACCTCTTCCAAAGGACGTTCCCTTAATTTACTCTCGACGCAAACCGCTGCACTTATAGTTTCCCCATCCTTGAAAAAAAGATACTCAAAATTCTCCGGATATTTTAATTCAATGTATCCCATAAGATGTCCTTCTCGGGCTTTTTTAGCCTGGTTCAGAATATTATCAAAATTCACAAATTGTACCGGAGCATTGTTTAATATAACATTACCCTTTGGAAAAACCATATTTCACACCTTTCATTAATAATAATTATATACTGCCTATATGAAATGTCAAGAGAGCTTGTCTCGGCAGAGCCTGCAAATTCAAAAATCAAAGTTCAAAAATTTATTTCACCGCAGAGACGCAGAGAACACTTAGTCACACCACATCTCATTTTAATATTGTTGTCTAAAACCCTACCCACACACAAAACTTTTTACATGTAGGACATGTAGTCAATATAGAAATATAAATAAAAAAAACAAAAAACTACAGGTTCTACATTTTCTACATGTTAAAAAATGGTGTGAGGGGTTGGGTTTAGTAGAAAGAAATTAGCAGTTGGTGGGTAGCGTAATATAATACCTTGACAAAGAAGATAAAACAGGTAATTATTTCAAAAATAGGAGACAAATAAAGATGAAAATAAATGCCGAGATATTCAGAGAATACGATATAAGAGGTATAGCAGATGAAGAACTCACAAATGAATTTGCTTACCACCTTGGCAGGGGATTCGGAACCTACTTAAAAAGAAAAAAACTTACAAATCTTGCTGTCGGAAGAGACGTAAGGAATAGTTCTCCAAGATTATTCGAAAATCTTGTAAAAGGTATAATTGAAACAGGATGTAATGTGGAAAACGTAGGTATCGTACCTAGCCCTCTTTTATATTTCGCGATCTATCATTATGAACTGGATGGCGGAGTAATGATTACGGGAAGTCATAACCCGATTGAATATAACGGATTCAAGCTGTTGAAAAGCAAAGAAACTGTGTATGGACAACAAATACAGGAATTGAAAAAAATAATACAGAAAGAAGATTATGAAAAAGGAAAAGGAAAACTAACCGAAAAAGAAATCGTAAAAGATTATATAAAATACACCTCGTCCCTGGTATCTCCGGAAAGAAAATTGAAAATAATAATGGATCCCGGAAACGGCACTGCCGGCCCGGTAGCCACAAAAATATTCGAGATTCTCGGCTCAGAATTCGAATGCATAAATTGCGAACCGGACGGGAATTTCCCGAATCATTTACCGGACCCCACTGTGGTTAAATACACGAAACAATTATCCAATAAAGTAATCGAAACGAAAGCAAACATGGGTATAGGATATGACGGGGATTCCGACCGCGTAGGCATAATCGACGAAAACGGCAGACTTGTTTACGGTGACCAATTGTTGGGAGCTCTTGCAAAACCCATAATCGAAAAAAATCCCGGAACCGAGGTTATTTTTGACGTAAAATGTAGCCAGGGTCTCATCGAATGGATCGAAAAATTGGGCGGAAAACCCTTAATGTGGAAAACAGGACATTCCTTATTAAAGGCAAAAATGAAAGAAACGGGTAGTTTACTGGCAGGAGAAATGAGCGGACATATTTTTATCGCGGATAACTATTACGGCTTCGATGACGCCATTTTTGCTTCTGCAAGATTTTATGAAATAGCGTCCAAATCGAATAAAACCGTTTCCGAAATAATAAACGAAATTCCTTATTACCAGAGTACTCCCGAAATCAGAACCGAAGTAGGAGAAAAAGCCAAATGGAAAATAGTAGAAGCAGCAAAAAAAGAATTCCGCAAGAAATATAAAACCATTGAAATCGACGGAGTACGCATTCTGTTTGAAGACGGCTGGGGGCTGGTCAGAGCGTCCAACACACAACCCATAGTGGTAACTCGCTTTGAGGCTAAAACAAAAGAACACCTGGAAGAAATAAAAAATATCGTGACCGACTTCATAACGCGGCAAGCCGCTGAAATGTAAAAATTAAATATTAAAATGCAAAATGACAAATCGGAAAAACAAGAAACAACGAATCTCACGAATAGCACGAATAAAGTGAATAGATTTATTATTTTTTTTATTAAAGAGATTTACATTATTAATTCATTTGTGTTATTTGTGCTATTTGTTGTTAAAAAAACGGCTGTGTGGGGTAAAAATAATACAAAATCCTGTGATCTCTGTGTTTAATAATTTATGGTAGACATATGAAAAAAAGAGAAATCTTAGCTGAACTTACCCAGATAGCTTGCAAGATAGGAATAAAAATTATCGAAGATAAATTATTAAGAAAGGGTGACTACTGCCGGGTCTTTGAAAACAAATATGTAATAATGGACAAAAGAATTTCCGAAGAAGACAAAATGAATATCTTAATCAAAGCCTTAAAAAGAAACAATCTTGAAAATGTTTATTTGACCCCGAAAATAAGGGAGTTATGCACTGAAAAAGAGTAAATTTGGACTTGTACTTGGCGGCGGAGCAGGAAGAGGCGTTGCTCATCTGGGTGTCATAAAATGTCTTGAAGAAGAAAATATTAAGCCCTGTTTGATATTCGGAACTTCAATTGGTGCTTTGATAGGCGCACTTTATGCTCTTGGTTATGCTTTTCCCGAATTAGTCAAAAAAGCCATGGAAGTTGTCAGGTCCGGAGAATTTAAACTATTAGGCTTCGAATTCTTTAAAGACCACAAAGAAGCTTTTCCTCTAAAAAAATTAAACAACTACCTTCAGAAAAGACTCACCTTTGCAAAAATGGCTGTAATCCCATATATAACAAAAAGGGAAACTCTGGAAAAAGTAATCGATAAATTTTTACCTGATATAAATATCGAGGATTTAAAAATAAAATTTGGTTGTACTACACTTGATATCGCTTCAGGAGAAGACATATATATAGACAAAGGACCCTTACGAGATGCCGTCATCAAATCTATCTCAATAGCAGGTATTTTCCCTGCATGGGAAGAAGAAAAAATGGTTCTGGTCGATGCCGGGCCAACTGCAAAAGTGCCTGTAGATGGATGCAGAGCACTTGGTGTAAAGAAAGTAATAGCGGTAAATGTGGGTTCCAAACTTGGAAAATACGAAAAAATAGGTTCTGCAATTTCAACAAGCATGCGGACAGATGAAATCGCAAAATTCCGTTTCAACAGATTACAGGCAGAAAGAGCCGATATTCTTATTGAACCCAAAGTCGAATCTATACACTGGGCTGATTTTACCAAATTTAATCTTGGAATAAACGCCGGATATGAAGCAACAAAAGAAAAACTCCCCGAGATAAAAAGACTTCTTAGCCCATCTTTTTTTTCTATGTTTAGGAACCTTTTCAATCGAAGAAAACAAACATAGTGAATACGGTACAACTAAGACGATAAATGTAAAAATCAAATATCAAAATGTAAAATTACAAATCAAAATTCAAAAATAAATTTA